>NZ_JAWCTQ010000040.1:0-74349 GCF_032423885.1 Streptomyces tamarix
CCCCGCCGCGGCCGCCCCCCCCCCCCCCGCGGACTCAGTTGGTGTTCAGCGTGAGCCCGTAGTACCGCAGGGCGTCGTCGAGCGGCTGGAAGTAGGACGAGCCCGCCCCGTACACGCCGCTGCACTGCTGGTCGGTCGGGCCGCCGGAGGTCATGCCCTGGCCCTGGTTCCCGGAGATGTAGGCACCGCCGCTGTCACCGCCCTCCGTGCAGACCGAGGAGCTGCCGAGCCCGCTCACGAAGGTCTGCACGCCGGTGCGGCGGTTGGTGTAGGTCACGGAGACGTTGTAGGACTCGACGGCCCCGCAGGTCCAGCCCGTGGTCGAGCCCGACTTGCAGACCGTGGCGCCGCGCGGGGCCCGCTGGCTGCCCTTGACGGCGATCGGGGCGCTGTTGCCCCAGGTGCCGACGGACGTGGCGATCGCGTCCCCGGCGTCCACCCGGGCGGTGCCCATGTCGACGCTGTTGTACCCCTCGCGGTAGCGGGAGCGCTCGCCGACCGCGAACCGGTCGCCCTCGAAGTACAGGCCGGGCCCGCCGGCGACGCAGTGGCCGGCGGAGACGAGGTGCTGGCGGCCCTGGGAGTCGCGCGCCCCGAAGCCGACGGAGCACCAGCTCCCCGGAAGGTTGTTGATGTTCATCCGGCTGCCGGGGTACACGGTCGTCTGGGCTTCGAGGACGTCCTCGTCCTCCACCACGCGGACGGCGCCGCCGTGGCGGGCGGCCGCCGCCAGGAAGGCGCGGGCCGCGGCCTTGGTGCGGTCCGCGACCGTGACCGTGACCGTGTCGGTCTCGACGTCCACCGCCCAGGAGGTCACGCCGTCGGGCACCTGCCGGGCCGCTTTCGCGTCGAGGGCTGCCTTGATCCGGTCGAGCGCGGCCTCGCCGCGTGCCGGTATGCGGGCCTGGAGGCCGGCCTTCTCCACCGCGTCGGCGGCCCGCTCGTCCGCGGCGTTGACCACGAGGCGGCCCGCGTCGTCGAAGAACGCGCCGTCCGTGCGCACCCCGCCGCGCTCCAGGCGGTCGAGGGCCTCCTGTTGGCCGGCCTGGCGGTCGAGCCGCTGGACCGCCGCCGCGTCGCTGACGCCGAGGGACTGCGCCAGCGCACGCACCATCTGCGGGTGGTAGGGGGAGGAGGACGAGGCGGACGGGGTGGAGGAGGCTGCCGGGGCGGACGCGGTGGCCGCGTGCGCTCCCTGTACCCCGGTGGCGGCCAGTGCCGTGATCGCCAGAGCGGCGGTGAGCAGCCGGTTGCGCGAGAGAGTCATCGATGTTCCTTTGCGGAAGGAGTCGACGGGCCATTGACGAATACATGACAAGTACATCCGTCGGGGCGGCGGGTGACCGGTTTCCGAGGTACCGCTCCGCCCCCCTGAGCCCGGCGGCGCGTCGGGGAAGCGCCGCGGGCATGACTGTGCCCCCTCGGCGCGGTGGCCGACAAGCCTCGGAAGTTGGCCGGTTTTTAACAGAATTTCCGCTCTCTGTAATCCCACCGGCCATGTGTCGCCGTCTCGTTCCCGGCGGGCCGGCGGCCCGTGGGCGCCGCGGCCCGGACACCCCGCACCGGCCCGGAGGTGCGTTTTCCCGCAGGGCGGGTACAGCGGAGGACATCACCGGACCGGGCGGCCACCCCCCGTGTCCGTCGTCGACCGGCGATTTCTACCGTGGAGGGACATCAGGCCACCCGGACGGGCGGCCGACCCACCAGCTTGGAGACTCCCATGCATCTCATGTCCTCGGCCTCGTCGCAGGCACCCGCGGGCGGCATCGCCGGCTGGGCGGTCGATCTCGTCGAGACCCTGGGCGGTCCCGGGGCCGGACTGGCCATCGCGTTGGAGAACCTGTTCCCGCCGCTGCCCAGCGAGGTGATCCTGCCGCTCACCGGGTTCGCCGCCGGACAGGGGGTGCTCACGCTGGCCTCGGCGCTGTTCTGGACCACCCTCGGATCGGTCGTGGGCGCCGTGGTCCTCTACTGGATCGGCCGGATGTTCGGCCGGGAGCGCATGCACGCCCTCTGGGCGAGGCTGCCGCTGGTGAAGACCTCCGACCTGGAGCGCACGGAGGCGTGGTTCGCGCGGCACGGCACCAAGGCCGTCTTCCTCGGCCGCATGGTGCCGGTCTTCCGCAGCCTCATCTCCGTCCCCGCCGGAGTGGAGCGCATGCCCCTGCCCGTGTTCGTCGCGCTGACCACGCTCGGCAGCCTGATCTGGAACTCCGTGCTGGTGCTGGCCGGTTACTGGCTGGGCGACCGGTGGACGGCGGTGGAGACGTACGTCGGGTTCTTCTCCAAGGCCGTCCTGGTCCTGGCCGCCGTCGCCCTCGTGGCGTACGCGGTGGTGCGGCTGCGCGGGCGCGGCCGGGCCCGGCACCGCCGCGCCCCGTGACCCGCCCGCGCGTCCCCCGGCCGCGCCCGCCCGGTCACCCGCCGGTCGTGCGCCGCTCCTCCACCGCCAGCGCCGACCTGCGGTAGGAGTAGCCGAAGTAGACGACGAGCCCGATCACGAGCCACACCGCGAACCGCAGCCACGTCTCCACCCGCAGGTAGGTGATGAGCCAGACGGAGGCGATCACCCCGATCGCGGGGGTGACGGGCATGAGCGGGGTGCGGAAGGTGCGCGGCAGGTCGGGGCGGCGGTAGCGGAGCACGATGACGGCGGTGCAGACGACGGCGAAGGCGAGCAGGATGCCGATGTTCGTCAGCTCGGCCGCCTCCCCGATCGGCACGAACCCGGCGATGGCCGCGGACGCCACGCCGACGATCCAGGTGACGCGGGCCGGGACGTGCCGGGTCGGGTGGGTCTTGGCGAACCAACGCGGCAGCAGCCCGTCACGGCTCATGGAGAACCACACCCGGGTGACCCCCAGCATGAAGGTGAACATGACGGTGAGGATGCCGATGATGGCGCCCACCGCGACGACGTCGGCCACGACGCCGAGCCCCACCGACTTGAAGGCCGTCGAGAACCCGCTCTCCGGGTCGATCTCCGAGTACTTCTGCATGCCCGTCAGCGCCAGGCAGGCCAGGACGTACAGCACCATGGAGATGGCCAGCGAGTAGATGATCGCCTTGGGCATGTGGCGCTGGGCGTCCTTCGACTCCTCGGCGGCGGTGCTCATCGCGTCGTACCCGAAGACGGCGAAGAAGACCGTCGCCGCGCCGGTGAAGGCCCCGCCGACCCCGTACGGGAAGAAGGGCGCGTAGTTGTCGCTCCTGATGTGGAAGAAGCCGACGATGATCACCAGCAGCACCACCAGCACCTTCAGCGCCACGACGGCGGTCTCGAAGCGGGCCGCGTTCTTGATGCCGAGGTTGAGCAGGTAGGCGATGAACAGGCAGAGCAGCGCCGCGAAGAGGTCGACGCGGTGGCCCTCGCCCGTGCCGGGCGCGCCGAGCATCCACGTGGGCAGGGGGGCGCCGGTCTCCGTCAGCAGGAAGTTGAAGTAACCGGAGATGCCGATGGCGACGACCGCGACGATCGCCGTGTACTCCAGCAGCAGGTCCCAGCCGATGAACCAGCCCGCCAGCTCGCCGAGGACCGCGTACCCGTACGTGTAGGCGGAGCCCGCCTTCGGGATGAGCCCGGCGAACTCGGCGTACGAGAAGGCGGCGGCCGCGCTGGCGACGCCGGCGATGAGGAAGGACACCAGCACGGCGGGCCCGGCGGTGCCGTTGGCGACCGTCCCGGCGAGGGTGAAGATGCCGGCGCCGATGAGGCCGCCGACGCCGATCGCGGTGAGCTGCCACAGACCGAGCGTGCGGGCGAGCCGCTCACCGGGCGCGCCCTCCGCCTCCTCGATGTGCTCGATCGGTTTCCTGCGCAGTACGCCCTGTCCCATCCGGAGCCTGGCCATGACTCGTCCTCTCCACCGGCGGCTGACGGGGGCTCATCATGGCGGAGCGGCGGGCGGAACTGAAGACGGCCGTTTCCCGCGGACGCGTGCGGACCGCTCTCCGACCCCGAAGGCACCCGCCGCACGGTCGCGCCGTTTCCCGCGGACGCGTGCGGACCGCTCAGCCCGCGGCGCGAACACCGGGCACGGGCCCGCCGCGCGGCACCGCGAGGACGGTGGCCGCGCCGCGCACGGCGGCGGTGTGCGGCGAGGGCGCCACGCGGACGGGCGCGCGCAGCCGTGCGGCGAGGCCGCGGGCGATCCCGGGACGCAGGGCGCCGCCGCCGGTGAGGAGGACGCCGCGCCGCAGCGCCTCGGCGCTCAGGGGGGTGCGGTCCGCGCGGAACAGGTCGGTGACCATCCCGGCCGCGGCGCGGACCAGGTCGTCGTGGGTGGTGGCGGCGCCCAGGTCCCCGGTGCCGAGGAGCGTGTGGTACGCGTCGGCGACGGCGCCGTCGGCGAGGAGGCCGACCTCCGTGAGGTGGGCGCCGACGTCGACGACGAGGAGCGGACCGGTCAGGTCGGCGGCGGCGCCGAGGGCGGCGGCCCTGGCGGCGGGGACGGTGAGGACCCTGCGGGGCCGCAGCGCGCCGAGGGCGCTGAGCGCGGCGGCCCGGTGGTCGGCGCCGCCCAGCACGGGCGTGGTGAGCACGATCAGCGGCCGGGCGCCGCGCGGGAGGCGGGGGCCGAGCAGCCGGCGCAGCAGCCGGCCGGCCCCCTCGGGATCGACGACGGCGCCGCGCCGCACCGGGTACGAGGCGACGCCGGTGCCCGGGAACACGACGGTGGGCACGTCGAGGACGGCACCGCCGCCGGGCGCCCACACGCGGGTGCGGGCGCTGCCGAGTTCGACGGCGAGCCCCGGGTGGGGCCCGCGCACGGGGCCCGCCGCGCGGCGGGGGCGCGCGGGCACCGGCCGGCCGGCGCTCACCGGTGCGCCTCCCGGGCCCGGTGGCAGTGCCCGCAGTAGCGGGCCTGGGGGACGATCGTCAGCCGGCGCAGGCCGATCGGGCCGCCGCACAGCCGGCAGGTGCCGTAGCGGCCCCGGTCCATCCGCTCCAGGGCCTCCTCGACGTCGTGGAGGACCATCCGGGCGGAGGCGGTCAACTCGGCCCGGACCTCCCGGCGGGCCGCGGCCCCGTCGCGGGAGCCGGGGGCGGTCCGCGCCATCCGGGCCAACTGCTCCAGCCGGAAGCGGCGCTGCTCCTGGAGGTTCTGCCGCAGGGCCGCGACGTCCTCGGCGGTCAGGCCCGCGTCGTCGGCGCGGGCGGTCCGGTTGCTCACGGGTCACCACTCCACAGGGGCACGGGGAACACGAAGGGCCCGGCCGGTGCCGGGCCGGGGTCCGGCACGTCGGCCGGCCGGGCCTGCCGGCCCGGTGGGCGGGGCCCGCCGCCGGTCGCGCCGGGCGGGCGGCCCCGGCGGTCAGGCGGCACTGCGCCGGCAGCCGACGCAGTGCCGGGTGTAGGGCAGGATCTCCAGGCGCTCGGCCGGGATGGGCGTGCCGCAGCCCTGGCACCTGCCGTACGTGCCGTCGGCCAGGCGCTCGAACGCCGCGTCGATCTCCTTCAGCACGCGCCGCGTGGAGTCGCGTTGCGCGACGAGGAGGTCATCGGCCTGCTGTTCGGCCCCGGCCGCCTCGATCGCCTTCAGTTGCGTGAGCCGCGAGGCGCGCTCGTGTTCGAGGCGCTGGCGGGCCTCGTGGTCCGTCAGCCGTCCGGGGGCGGCTCCGGAAGCGGCGCTGCCGAGCGTCATGGCGTACTCCTCCTGTGGGGGCGGGCGGGGCCTCGCGGGGGCGGGTGGGGCCGGGGCGCACGGGCCCGCCGCGGCGGGCCCCGGTCCGCCGGGCGGCCGGCTTCCCACCCTGACCGGCCGGACGCGGCGGGGCCATGGGGCGCGGTACCCATTTCCGCTGGTGCGCGGGGTGCAGGGACGCGCGGGCCGGTGGGGCGCGGGGCGGGGCGGATGGGTTCCGGGCCCCATCGACGGCGGGGCGGGGGCCCGGCAGGCTGGGCGGGTGCGGACGGCGGGGTACGGCCGCTTCGCGCCGCCCGGTGGGCCGCGGCTTCGGGCCGCCGAGGATAGTGGTGGGCGATGGTGGGTCTACAGGAAGGTTTCGTGCACCGTGTCCTTGTTCTGGCGGATTTTCGGGCTCAACGCCTTGGTCCTCGGTACGGCCACGGCGTTGCTGCTGTGGGCGCCGGTGACCGTCTCCGTACCGGTGCTGCTGACGGAGGCGGTGATCCTGGTGGCCGGGCTGGCCGTGATGCTGGTGGCCAACGGGGCGCTGCTGCGGATCGGGCTGGCGCCGCTGGAGCGGCTGACGCGGGAGATGACGACCGTGGACCTGCTGCGGCCGGGCCAGCGGCTGCCCGTGCCGGGGAACGGCGGGGTGGCGGAGCTGATCCGCGCGTTCAACGACATGCTCGACCGGCTGGAGGCGGAGCGCGCCACCAGCAGCGCCCGCGCCCTGTCCGCGCAGGAGTCGGAGCGGCGGCGGATCGCGCAGGAACTGCACGACGAGGTGGGACAGAGCATGACGGCGGTCCTGCTCGGGCTGAAGCGGGTCGCGGACCGGGCCCCGGAGCCGCTGCGCGCCGAGGTGCGGCAGGCACAGGAGATCACCCGGTCGAGCCTGGACGAGGTGCGGCGGCTCGCCCGCCGGCTGCGTCCGGGGGTGCTGGAGGACCTGGGCCTGGTCAGCGCGTTGACGTCGCTGGCCGACGACTTCGCCACCCATACGGAGCTCACGGTGCGGCGCCGCCTCGACGCCGACCTGCCGCCGCTGGACCGGCAGACGGAACTGGTGCTGTACCGGGTCGCGCAGGAGGGGCTCACCAACGCCGCCCGGCACGCCGACGCGGCCCGTGTCGACCTGGTGCTGCGCCGTGTGCCGGACGGTGTGGTGCTGTCCGTGGAGGACGACGGGCGGGGCGTCGGCGTGGCCCGCGAGGGCGCCGGCATCCGGGGCATGCGGGAGCGCGCCCTGCTCTCCGGCGCCGCGCTCGACATCGCCCCCGGCCGCGGCGGCGGCACCCGGGTGTCCCTGTCCGTACCGGCCGCGGGGAGGCCCGCGTGAACACCGGCCGCGGGGAGGCCCTCGTGAACCGGCCCGGGGCCTCCGTCACCCGGATCCTGCTCGCCGACGACCACGCGCTGGTCCGGCGCGGCATCCGGCTCATCCTGGACGGCGAGCCGGACCTCCGGGTCGTCGCCGAGGCCGGGGACGGCGCCGAGGCCGTCGCCATGGCCCGCGAGCACCCCGTCGACCTGGCCGTCCTGGACGTCGCCATGCCCCGGATGACGGGGCTCCAGGCGGCGCGGGAGCTGTCGGCGCGCCACCCGGCGCTGCGGATCCTCATGGTGAGCATGTACGACAACGAGCAGTACTTCTTCCAGTCCCTGAAGGCGGGCGCCTGCGGGTACGTCCTCAAGTCCGTCGCCGACCGGGACCTGGTGGCGGCCTGCCGGGCGGCGATGCGCGGCGAGCCGTTCCTGTACCCGGGCGCCGTGACGGCCCTCGTCCGCGACTACCTGGACCGGGCCCGGCACGGCGGGGAGCCGCCCGACCGGGTCCTCACCGCGCGCGAGGAGGAGGTCCTCAAGCTGGTCGCGGAGGGCCACTCCTCGAAGGACATCGCGGAGATGCTGGTCATCAGCGTCAAGACGGTGCAGCGGCACCGGGCGAACCTGCTGCAGAAGCTGGGCCTGCGCGACCGCCTCCAGCTCACCCGCTACGCCATCAGGGCGGGCCTGATCGAACCGTGAGCGACCGCGCGGCGGGACAGGGACGACACGACGGGAGGGGGGAAAGGCCATGCCGCGGTACGACGCACCGGCCGCGCGCCGCGCCGCGGGCGCCCTCGGCGCGGCCGCGACGGCCGTGGCCGCCGTCCTCCTCGCCGTGCTCGGCGTCCTCGCCCCGGCCGCCCCCGCGCCCGCCCCGTCCCCGTCCGGGGCGCCCCGGGCCGTGGCCGTCGACGACCTGTGCGCGGCGGTCTGCTCGGCCGCGCCCCGCCCGTACGCGGACGTCTCCGGGACCCGGTCCGTCCCGCCGCCCACCGGAGCGGCCCCGCCCCCGGCTCCCCCGGACCTCGCACCGCCCGCCGCCCGCGCCGCCGCGCCGGTGCCGCGCCACGGCGCCGCGCACGTCCACCGGCCCACGCGCCGCACCGGGCGCGCCCCGCCCTCCCCTCCAGTCGGCTGACCCTTCCCGTCACTCTTCCGCGCGCCGCCGGACGCGGCCGCGGTCCCGCCTGCTGGAGGCCCTTTTGACCCGCGCCATGCGGGTGCGAGCGCTGCTCGCCCTCGCCGTCGTCGCCCTGTCCGTGTACATCGCCGTGACCGTCCCCGCCCGGCTGGGCCTCGATCTGCGCGGTGGCACGCAGATCGTGCTGGAGACCCGCGACTCCCCCACCGCCACCGCCGACCCGAACGCCACCGACCGCACCCTGGAGGTCCTGCGCCGCCGCATCGACGCGCTCGGCGTCACCGAGCCCGTCCTCACCCGCTCCGGCGACCGCCGGATCATCGTCGAGCTGCCCGGCGTGCAGGACCCGCGCGAGGCCGCCGAGGTGCTGGGCCGCACCGCCCAGCTCGCCTTCCATCCCGTCACCGGCACGGCGGGCACGTCCCCGGCCGGGTCCGCCGCGCCGGGGCCGGAGCGGCCCGGGGAGCTCGTCCTGCCCGACGAGGGCGGCCTCCGGCTGCGCCTGGGGCCGCCGTCGCTGTCCGGCGCCGACGTCGCCGAGGCGAAGGCCGTGCTCGACCCGAGCAGCGGCCTCGGCTGGTACGTCGACGTGGAGTTCACGGACGAGGGCGGCGACGGGTGGGCCCGGCTCACCGGTCGGGCCGCGTGCGCGGCGCCCGGCGACCCGGCCCGGCGCGTCGCGATCGTCCTGGACGGCGAGGTCATCTCGTCGCCGCAGGTCGACGAGGCGATCGGCTGCCGCGCCGGCATCGTCGGCGGATCGACCCGGATCACGGGCGGCTTCGGCGGCGACGAGGCGCGCGAACTGGCGCTGCTGATCAACGGCGGCGCGCTGCCCGTCCCGGTGGAGACGGTCGAGCAGCGCACGGTCGGCCCGACGCTGGGGGCGGAGGCGATCAGCAGCAGCGCGCGGGCCGCCGTGATCGGCACGGCCCTCACCGGCCTGTTCATCATCGCCGCGTACCGGCTCCTGGGCGGTCTGGCCGTCCTCGCGCTGGCCTGCTACGGCGTCATCTCGTACGCGGCGCTGGTCGCCCTCGGGGCGACGCTCACCCTGCCGGGCCTGGCCGGGTTCGTCCTGGCGATCGGCATGGCCGTCGACGCGAACGTGCTGGTCTTTGAACGGGCCCGCGAGGAGTACGCGCGGCGCGCCGCCGCCCGCAGGAGCCTGCGCGCGGCGCTGGCGGCCGGGTTCCGGCAGGCGTTCGGCGCCATCGCGGACTCCAACGTCACCACGCTCATCGCGGCCGTCCTGCTGTTCCTGCTGGCGTCGGGGCCCGTCCGGGGCTTCGGGGTGACGCTCGGCATCGGGGTCCTCGCGTCGATGGTGAGCGCGCTGGTCGTCACGCGCGCCCTGGCCGACTTCGCGGTGGCCCGCACGGCGGTGCGGCGGCGCCCGCGCCTGTCCGGCATCGGGGACACGGGGGCCGTGCGGGACCGGCTGCTGCGGTGGGACCCGGACCTGATGGGCCGCCGTCGCCGCTGGCTGGCCGTGTCGGCGGCCGCCGTCCTCCTGTCGGTCGCCGGGATCGTCGTACGGGGGCTGGACTTCGGGGTGGAGTTCACGGGCGGGCGGCTGGTGGAGTACGCCACCTCGTCGCCGGTGGACACCGACCGGGCGCGGGACGCGCTGGCCGACGCCGGGTTCCCGCGCGCCGTGGTGCAGTCCTCCGGGGAGGGCGGACTGACGGTGCGCACGGACCGGATGTCGAACGGGGAGGAGGCGCGGATCGGCGAGGTGGTCGGCGCGCTGGCCGGAGGGGAGGCGGAGAAGGTCCGCGACGAGCTGATCGGCCCGAGCCTGGGCGCCGAGCTGCGGCGGGGCGCCCTCGTCGCGCTCGCGGTGGCGGTGGGCGCGCAACTGCTGTACCTGGCGGTGCGGTTCCGCTGGCGGCTCGGGGCGTCGGCGGTCGTGGCGATGGTCCACGACGCGGTGATCCTCGTCGGGGTGTTCGCCTGGCTGGGCAAGCCGGTCGACGGGGTGTTCCTGGCGGCGCTGCTCACGGTCATCGGCTACTCGGTGAACGACTCCGTCGTCGTGTTCGACCGGGTCCGCGAACGGTGGTCGGCCGGACGGGGGGAGTCCTTCGCGCGGGTGACCAACACGGCGCTCCTCCAGACGGTGCCGCGCACCCTGAACACGGGCATGGGCGCGGTGTTCATCCTGGCCGCGCTGGCGCTGCTGGGCGGCGGGTCGCTGACGGACTTCGCGCTGGCCCTGCTGATCGGCATCGTCGTGGGCACGTACTCGTCGATGCTGACGGCCGCGCCCCTGGCGGTGGAGCTCCACGCCCGCGGCGGGGAGCCGGCGCGGGGCGGCTCCCGGCGGCCGGCCCGGAAGGAGGAGCCGGTGCGCGCCTGACCGGTGCGGCCCGGTCCCCGGCGGGGCCGGTCCACCTCAGCCGCCGTCCCGCGCGTCCGCCCGCGGCAGGTGCGTCACGACGAGGGCGAACGCGGCCAGCACGACGTTGCGGGTGGCCGCGTCGAGGCCGTTCCAGTCGGAGGACTGCCACATGGCGAACCACTCGCCGCCGATGGCGATGAACCCGAGCCCGAACAGCAGCAGCACCATGACCAGCCCGACCGTGCTCACCGCGCGGGCGCGCGCGTGGGTGCCGCGGCGCGGCGCGGCGCACCACAGGCCGGTGGCGAGGAGGAGGACGCAGGCGGCCAGGGTCTCCCAGACGATGATCGCCACGTAGGCGGCGTCCTGGAGGGCGGGCGACCCGACGGCCCGCCACATCAGGTCGGGGTCCTTGAAGGTGGTGTCCATGGCGAGGACGTGACGGACGAACTCCCGGTTCGTCCCGAAGTCCGTGATGTTCCCGAAGGCGACCAGCGCCATGTAGACGGCGACGGTGCCGGTCAGCGCCGTCGCGGCGAACGTCACCGTGCCGAAGGTCCGCCGCCGCGCCCGTCGCCCGCCCGTCCGGGTCCCGTCGTCCGCCATGTCATCCGCTCCCGCCGTAGACGCCGACCTCGCGAAGCGAGTATCCCCACTCCGTGCCGCGTTCCCACCCGTGGACGCGGACGTACCGGGCCGGTGCGGCGGCGAAGTCCGCCGTGTCGAGGCCGCCGTTCCCGGCGGTGGTGGACCAGACGGTGCGCCAGTGCGCCCCGTCGGCGGAGACCTCCACGCGGTACGCCTTCGCGTACGCGTCCTCCCAGTCGAGGGTGACGCGCCGGACGTCGCGGAGGGTCCCCAGGTCGATCCGGAGCCACTGGTCGTCGCTCCACTCGCTGGCCCAGCGGGTGCGGGTGTCGCCGTCGACGGCCCTGCCGGGCGCGTGGCCGGAGAGGGGGTCCCACCCCTGCGTGGAGCTCGCCGTGGCGGTCGCGCCCGCCGCGAGGTTCGCGCCCGGGTCGTGGCGTTCGGAGGCGCTCCAGGTGCGGAGGTACGACTCGGCGCCGAGGAGCAGGTCGTCCACGACGTCCTGGCCGCCGGTGACCCGGATGTCCTCCAGCCAGTCGGGGACGAGCCCGTAGTGGGCGGCGCCGTCCGTGTTGAGGTCCCAGGTGCGTTGCCCGGTGGTCTGCCGGTCGACGAGGGAGCCCCCGTCGGCGCTGCGGAACGGGTACCGCACCGGGTCCGGGGTGTCGGCGCCGCGCGGGCCGGGCCAGCCGCCGACGCCGTTCATGTCGGTGCCGTACCCGTACCCGACGCCGTACCGGGCGCGCAGGGCGGCGGTGCGCCGCGCCTCCGCCGTGAACTCCTCGGCGCCGTGCATGTACTGGGCGACGAAGCCGCCGAGGCGGTAGACGCGCCCGGTCCATTCGGCGTCCATCCAACTGTGCGAGGAGAGCACCCCCGGGTACGACGCGGACTCCAGGATGTCGAGGGCGCGGCCCGCGGCCTTGACGCTCATGTGGTCGATCTCCAGCATCATGCCGCGCCGCATCATCCCGCGCAGCGCGTACGCGCCGAGGTCGGTGAGGCCGCGGGTGTTGCACCGGGCGTCCTGCGCGTACGCGGGGACGGTGACGCCGGGCGGGAGCTTCGCTTCGGCACCGGGCGCGGAGGCGCCGCCGATGGGGTTGTCGTGCTGGGGTCCGGTGCACCGCTCGGTCTTCCAGAACGTGCCGGTGGACAGGAACTGGCCGACGTTGATCGCCGTGCCGAGGGCGCCCGAGTCGAAGCGGACGCCGCACAGGGCGTTGTCGAACTTGTGGCACAGGAACATGCTGCGCACCCCGAGCCGGTGCAGTTCGTCGAGGCCGCGGTCGATGTCCTCGCGGTCGCACCGCGCCACGTCCAGGACCTGTTTGCAGCCGAACGGCTCGGACGTCTCGACGCCGAGGACGACGGCGAGCTTCCCCTGCCGGACGACCTCGCGGGCCTGGGCGCTGTCGGTGACGATCCTGAACCAGCCCTTGCCGGGCCCTCCGTACATCCGGTCCACGTACGCCTGCATGTCGTACGTCTTTCGCGCCTGGAGGCGGATGGAGTCCATCTCGTCGCAGCCGCGGTCCTTGAAGACGTAGACGGAGCAGATCACGCCGTTGGTGACGAGGTCGTTGACGAGGACGCGCTGGCCGCCGCGCCAGGCGCGTTCGATCCAGGCGTAGTAGTTCTGCTGGTGGGTCAGGGAGTCGTGGGCGGGCCAGTCCTCGAAGGTGGGCCAGCCGTCCGGGTCGTGCCTGCCGTCGCCCCCGCGGGTGATGAAGTCGAACAGGGCGAGGGAGCCGTCGGGGTAGTGCTCGGGGCAGTCCTTCAGCGCGTCGGCGACGCCGTGCTCGGAGAACGGCTTGCCGCAGATCAGCCGGCCGCCGAAGCCTTCGTTGGACATGATGTGGTTGTGCGCGTCGACGAAGCCGCGCACCCGGCCCTGGGGGTCGGTGCCCCGGAAGGGCTCGCCGGTGACGTTCACCTCCGAGTCGGGGGCGGGCCGCGCGACCGGTTCCCACCAGCCGGGCGGCGACTCGGCGCCGGAGGCCGCGGTGGGGCCGAGGGCCAGGGCCGCCGCGGTGACGAGGAGCGACAGCAGCGCGAGGAGCCCGCGCCGGCCTAAGGGGGGTCGGGTCATGGGCGCACCGCCGATGTGTCATGTCCCGTCTGATGGTGTGACGAGGATCGCGGCGGTGCGACGAGCAGTCAAGTGCCGTGACGGCGGCGCCCGCCGTGCGGGCACGGCGGGCGCGGGGCGGGTCGGCGGGATGTGTGCGGGGCGTGTGCGGCGGGCGGTCAGTCCGCCAGGTCCGCCTTTCCGAAGAGGACGGCGTAGCCGCTGGGGAGCTGGCTGATGATCTGGTTCAGCTCCCCGCCCGAGATGGCGTCGGCCAGGGTCGACAGGACGGCGCTCGCGTCCCACTGGGCGGTGCGGGGGCGTGCTCCGGTGCGTTCGCCGACGCGCCGGTAGAACTCCTCGATGCCGAAGCGCTCGGTCGGGCGCCCGCCGTCGGCGGTGAGCGCGTCACCGAGGTCGCCGGGCAGTTGCGCCGCCAGGTCGGCCGCCTCACCGGGCGTGATGCGGTGGCCGAGCACTTCCAGTACCGCCCGGGTGATCTGCGCGGCCTCGTCCTGGTCGTGGTACTCGCCCCGCTCCCGCACCCGGGCGAGGAACTCGTCGTGCCGCATCGTCTCTCCCTCCTGCCGTACGGCCCTCGGAGAGCCGCCCCCGCCACCGTAGAACCGGTCGGGGCGCCCCGCACATCAGGACGGGCCGTTCGCGGGCGCCGCCGGTGGCCGCGGGCCGTCGGCGGCGCGGCCGAGGGAGGCGCGGAGGCGGTCGTAGCGGTCGACGTCCGTCCACACGTCCATCGGGTGCGGCCGCGAGGCGTACCAGGCCCACAGGCTCGCGCCGAGGGCGGCCGTCAGCGGGACGAGCAGCCAGAGAAGCGGCTCCATGTGGTGGGGTCCCCCCTTCTTCGCGGTCGTCGGTCGTCGGGTGCCTCCCGCGGTCGCCGCCTGCGCGGCGGCACGGGGCCGCGCGGGCGGTGACCGCGGGTTGCCGGGTCGTCCGCCGGTCAGGGCCCCAGCGCCTTGCGGCCGGCCCCGCCGATCTGGATCCTGCGCGGCTTGGCGCGCTCGGCCACCGGGATCCTCAGGCGCAGCACCCCGGCGTCGTACGTCGCCTCGACGCCGTCCGCGTCGAGCGTGTCCCCGAGGAACAGCCGGCGGCTGAACGCGCCGGTGGGCCGCTCGGCGAAGAGCACCTCGGCGCCCTCCTCCACCGGCGATCCGCGCTCGGCCGTGACCGTCAGCACGCCCCGCTCGACCCGGAGGTCGATCGAGTCGGGGTCCACGCCCGGCAGGTCGAACGCGACCCGGACCGCGTCGTCCGTGCGCCAGGCGTCCATCGGCACGTCCGCCGGCCGGCGGACGTCGTCGAAGAGGTCCCGCGTGAGTCGGTCCAGTTCACGGAAGGGGTCCGTCCGCATCAGCATCCGTCATCGCCTCCTCGCACAGGTTTCGTACCGATGCTCCTCACAGCGATGGTTCTTATATAACTCGCGGCAGCGTTGTTGACAAGTACGGACTCAAGTTTTCTGGTGGCCCCGGCCCCACCCCTTCTCGACGGGACCGCTTCCCACCGGTCCGGGGCCCTTCGCGCGCCCGCGCCCCGGTTCCGGACGCCCGAAGGGCAGGAATCGCGGCGGCCGTACGGGGCACCCGTGCGGCGGAACGCAACCGGGTGACGCACGAGACGTACAGCAGGAGGACTCCGTGGCCACCGGCCCGCCCATGAACGACGGCGCCGACCGGAGGGACGCCGACGACCTGGAGGCCCGCTTCGACGGGGCGCTGGAGGACGTGTCCGCAGCCAGGCTCCTCGCCGACCGCTACCTCGACGCGCTGGAGCGGGCGGCGGCCCCCTCGGAGCCGGACCGGCGCGACGACGTGCTGCTCGTCGTCACCGAACTGACCGGCAACGCCGTGCAGTACGCGCCCGGCCCGTTCTCCCTGCGGCTGCGGCGCACCTTCGACGGCGTCCACGTCGTCGTGCGGGACAGCAACCCGCGCCCGCCGGTCCCCCGCCCCTGGTCGCCCGTCGACAACACCGGGTCCGTGGGCTGGTACCTGGTGAACGCCCTCGCCACGCAGGTGTCCGTGCTGACCCGGCCCGAGGGCAAGGACGTCCACGTCTTCCTGCCGTGGTGACTCACCCGGACGGACCGGCAGCGGCGGCGGCCGGACCGCGGGCGTGCTGGGCTGGGGGCAAGCGTCGTCCACCGCACGGGGAGCCGCCATGTACGAGATGCGCGTCGGTACGACCGCCACCGGTACCGGCCTGGTGTGGCACGTCGTCGGCCACGACCAGTCCTCCGCCCTCTGCGGGCAGCCCCTCCGGGAGGAGGGCGACGAGACGGACCGGCACTGCCTGTCGTGCATGTCGATGTTCCAGGAGCTGATGCGGCGCCCCGGCCGGGGCTGAGCGGGACGCGGCCGGAGCGGACGCCCGGCCGGGGGTCCTTCCCCGCGCGTCGACGCCCCGGCCCCCTTCGCGCCGGCGGGCCCGGTCGTGTCCGCCGGGCGCTTCCTAGGGCCGGGGCGCCTCGTGGTCGTCGCGGTGCGGCACGCCGTCGACGACGCGGTCGCGGGGGGAGGGGTCGGGCGGGGTGGAGGGAGGGGTGACCGCCGAGAGGACGACGGCGCCGACGAGGAGGGCCGTCACCCCGTACACCGTGCGGGTCAGGGCCCGCAGGCGGCGCTCGCTGCCGGTGCGGACGGACCGGGCCAGCGGGAGCGTCGCGGTCGACACCGCGGCGACCAGCCCGCTCAGCCACTCGCGCAGGTCGTCGGGGTCCGCGAGGCCGGGGACCCGCTGTCCGAGCGCGGTGCGCGCGTGGTGCAGCCGGCTCGTCGCGGCCGGGACGGTGGCCGCGGTCTCGGCCGCCGCCTCCTCCACGCTCAGGCCGAGCCCGTCGCAGAGCAGGACGGTGCGGCGGTACAGCGGCGGCAGTTCGAGCAGGGCGCGGTGCGCGGGGTCGGCCGGCGGGGCCTCGGGGCGCCCGGGTCGGCGCCGGAACCGGTGCCAGGGGGCGAGCGCGTACTCGTACGTCCGCGCCCGGACCCAGCCGGCCGGATCCGGGTCGAAGGCGACCTCCGGCCAGTGCTCCCAGGCGCGCTGGAAGGCGTGCTCGACGGAGTCGAAGGCGTGCCTGCGGCGCCCGGTGAGCAGGTACGCCTGGTGGACCAGCGCCGGGGCGGCGGCGGCGTAGAGCGCGTCGAAGGACTCGACGGGGGTGGGGGCGGGGGCGGACGGGGGCGGTGCGGTGCTCTGGCTCATCGGGACGACGACCCACTCCGAACGAAAAAGTGCATAGGCGCATCTTGACCCGGCACGGAGGTGCTACACGCATTGCGCCACGACATCCGACACTCCTGGCAGAAACGTTACTGTCGGCGGCCGGGACCGTGCCCCCGCGCGTCGGCGGGCGGCGGCGCGGCAGCCTCGGAGGGGGTCGGTTTTCGGCCGAGCGTGTGACAGAGGAAACCAAAGGGGCGGGTGGGAACGTCGTGGTGGGTGTTTTCCGCTGTCCGAGACGAAGGGGCCCTCATCGTGAATCCCGCCGGTGCACGTCCGAACCGCCGCGCCGTCCTCGCCACGGGGGCGGGGGCCGCGCTGGCCGCCGCCGTCGCGGTGGCCGCGCCCGCGCACGCCACGCCGGGGCGGACCGCGTCCGGGAGGGGGGCGCGCGCCGAGGGACGGCTACGGGCGCTGGAGCGGACGCACGACGCGCGGCTCGGCGCGTTCGCGTACGACACGGGGACCGGCCGGACGGTGCTGTACCGGGCGGACGAGCGGTTCCCGATGGCATCGCTGTTCAAGACGCTCGCCGTCGCCGCCGTGCTGCGGGACCTGGACCGGGACGGCGAGGTGCTCGCCCGGCGCGTCCACTACACCGCGCGGTACGTGCAGGAGTCGGGCTTCTCCCCCGTCACCGGGCTGCCGGAGAACGTGGCGAACGGGATGACCGTCGCCGAGCTGTGCGACGCGACCCTCACCCGCAGCGACAACGCGGCGGGCAACCTGCTCCTGCGCGAGCTGGGCGGGCCGACCGCGGTGACCCGGTTCTGCCGGTCGGTGGGCGACGGCGTCACGCGGCTGGACCGGTGGGAACCGGAGCTGAACTCGGCCGAGCCGTGGCGGGTCACCGACACGACCACGCCGCGCGCCATCGGCCGCACGTACGGGCGGCTGCTGCTCGGTGACGCGCTCGCGGCGCACGACCGGGAGCGGCTGACGCGGTGGATGCTCGCCAACAAGACGAGCGACGAGCGGTTCCGCGCGGGCCTGCCCGAGGGCTGGCTGCTGGCGGACAAGACGGGCGGCGGCGGGTACGGCAGCAACAACGACGTCGGCGTCGCCTGGCCGCCCGGCCGGCCGCCGGTCGTGCTGGCCGTCCTGACGACGCGGTCCACCCCGGACGCGGCGGCGGACAACGTGCTCGTGGCCCGGGCGGCGGAGCTGCTCGCGGAGGCCGTGGGCTGACGCGGGAGGGGCCGCGGGGGCGGGCGGGGTGCCCCTCATGGCCCTGCACCGGCCGTCCCCCGCGGCGGGGCCGGGCCATGATGGGCGGTGGAGCCCGTTCTTCGCGCCCGTACCGTGTGCCCCCGGCGTTTGCGGGCACCCGGGCGGCCGACGACCAAGGAGACGCCGCCATGAGCCCAGGCACGGACCGCGGTCCGGTGGTTCCCGCGCTGCGGTCCGCGCGTGCCGTCGTGTTCGACACGGACGGGGTGCTCACCGACTCGGCGCGGGTCCACGCGGCGGCCTGGAAGGAGGCGTTCGACGCGTACCTGGGCGGCCTGCCGCCGGGCGCCGCGGACGCCCCGGCGCGGCGGCCGTTCGACGCGGCGGAGGAGTACCGGCGGTACGTGGACGGACGCTCCCGGCGGGACGGGGCCGCGGCGTTCCTCGCGGCGCGCGGGCTGAGCGCGGACCCGGCCGCCGTGGAGGCCGTCGCCGCCGACAAGGAGCGCCGCTTCACCGAGCGGCTGCGCGCCCGTCCCGTGGCCGCCTACCCCGGTTCGGTGCGGCTGCTGCGCGCCCTGCGCGCGGCGGGGGTGCCGATGGCCGCCGCGTCGGCGTCCCGGCACGCCCGCGAGGTGCTGGAGGGGGCCGGGGTCCTCGGCCTGTTCGACGCGCTGGTGGACGGGGTGGAGGCGGCCCGCCTGGGGCTGCCCGGCAAGCCGGACCCCGCGCTGTTCCTGGAGGCGGCGCGCCGGCTCGGCGTGCCGGCCGGGCGGTGCGCGCTGGTGGAGGACGCGCTGGCGGGGGTGGAGGCGGGGCGGCGCGGCGGGTTCGGCCTGGTCGTGGGCGTCGACCGGGCGGCCGGGGAGGGGACGGCAGGGGCGCTGCGCCGCCACGGCGCCGGCCTCGTCGTACCGGATCTGGCGGAGCTGCTCGCCGTACGGGAGGGACAGCCGTCGTGAGCGACTGGACGTGGAGGTTCGAGGGGTACGCCGCCGAGCGCGAGTCGCTGCGGGAGGCGCTGTGCACCCTGGGCAACGGCTACTTCGCGACGCGCGGCGCCCTCCCGGAGTGCGCGGCGGACGGGACGCACTACCCGGGGACGTACGCGGCGGGCTGCTACGACCGGCTCGTGTCGGAGGTGGCGGGGCGGCGCGTCGAGAACGAGGACATGGTGAACCTGCCGAACTGGCTGCCCGTGCGCTACCGGGTGGCCGACGGACCCGAGCCCGGGCCGTGGCTGGCGCCGGCGCACGAGTTCCTCACCGACCACGCGCTCACCCTCGACCTGCGCGGCGGCGTCCTGGAGCGGTGCAGCCGGTACGAGGACGACGACGGGCGGCGGCTGGCGGTGCGACAACTGCGGCTGGTCCACATGGGTGACCCGCACGTGGCGGCGCTGCGGACGGAGTTCACCGCCGAGAACTGGGCGGGGACGCTGGAGGTGGAGGCCGCCCTGGACGGCGCGGTCGCCAACACGGGCGTGACGCGGTACCGGCAGTTGGCGTCGCGGCACCTGGCGCACGTCGAGACGGGCGAGGTGGAGGGCGGCCGGGTGTGGCTGTGCTGCCGGACGGCCACGTCCGACGTGCGGATCGGGCTGGCCGCGCGGACGACGGCGCCGGCGGACGCCGAGGTGGTGCACGGCGACGGGCGGGTGGTGCAGCGGTTCCGGCTGGAGCTGCTGCCGGGCGCGGCGGTCGTGGTCGACAAGGTGGTGGCGCTGCACACCTCGCGCGACCCGGCGATCTCCGACCCGCTGCACGCGGCGGTGGACCGGGTGGGGCGGGCGGGCGGCTTCGGCGAGCTGCTGGCGTCGCACCGGACGGCGTGGCAGCAGCTGTGGCGGCGGGCCGAGCTGGAGGTGCCGGACAAGGCGGGCCGCATCCTGCGGCTGCACCTGTTCCACGTGTTGCAGACGCTGTCGCCGCACACCGCGGACCTGGACGTCGGCGTGCCGGCGCGCGGGCTGCACGGGGAGGCGTACCGGGGACACGTTTTCTGGGACGAGCTGTTCGTGCTGCCGTACCTGAACCTGCACTTCCCGGAGGTGTCGCGGGCGCTGCTGGCCTACCGGCACCGGCGGTTGGGCCGGGCCAGGTCCGCGGCGCGGGACGCGGGCCGGGCGGGGGCGATGTACCCGTGGCAGAGCGGCAGCGACGGCCGGGAGGAGACGCAGCGGCTGCACCTCAACCCGCGTTCGGGGCACTGGCTGCCGGACCACTCGCACCTCCAGCACCACGTGGGCTCGGCCATCGCGTACAACGTGTGGCGGTACTGGGAGGCGACCGGGGACGACGAGTTCCTGCACACGAAGGGCGCGGAGATGCTGCTGGAGATCGCCCGGTTCTGGGCGGACTCGGCGGCGTACGACGAGGCGCTCGGCCGGTACCGGATCCGCGGGGTGATGGGGCCCGACGAGTACCACGACGCGTACCCGGGGGCGAAGCGGCCGGGCCTGGACGACAACGCGTACACGAACGTGACGGCCGCCTGGGTGCTGGCGCGGGCGCTGCACCTGATGGCGGAGCTGCCGGAGCCGCGCCGGCGGGAGCTGGAGGAGCGCATCGGGCTGCACCACAGCGAGCTGGCGCTCTGGGAGGACGTGTCGCGCCGGCTGTACGTGCCGTTCCACGACGGGGTGATCAGCCAGTTCCACGGGTACGGGGAGCTGGCCGAGCTGGACTGGGAGGGACTACGGCGCAAGTACGGGGACATCCGGCGGTTGGACCGGATCCTGGAGGCGGAGGGCGACACGGTCAACCGCTACCGGGCGTCCAAGCAGGCGGACGTGTTGATGCTGGGCTACCTGTTCCCGCCGGCCGAACTGCGGGGGTTGCTGCGGCGGCTGGGGCACGTGCTGGACGACGGGACGTGGTGGCGGACCGTCGACTACTACCTGCGGCGCACGAGCCACGGCTCGACGCTGAGCGTGCTGGTGCACGGGTGGGTGCTGGCACGGGTGCGGCGGGCGGGGGCGTGGGAGTTCTGCCAGGAGGCGCTGGAGGCGGACATCGCGGACCTGCACGGCGGGACGACCGGCGAGGGCGTCCACCTGGGCGCCATGGCGGGCACGCTGGACCTGGTGCAGCGGGGGCTGACGGGGCTGGACACGCGGGGCGGGGCGCTGCGGCTGGACCCGGTGCGGCTGCCGGAGCTGTCGGAGTACGCGTTCACGCTGCGGTTCCACGGGCACTGGGGGGTGCGGCTGCGGATGACGCCGGAGAGCCTGCACGTGGCGGTGCCGGAGTCGGGGGTCGCGCCGATCGACATCGAGCTGCCCGGGACCGCGGTCTCCATCGAGCCGGGGCGGTCGGTGCGGCTGCCGCTGCCGGAGTAGGCGCGGCGCCCCCCGACCGGGTTCCGCCGGGGCGCCGACACGCCGCTCCCACCAGGGACGACACGGAGAAGGGGCGCACAACTGGGGGCGCGCGGTGGCGGATTGGCGCCCTCCGCGCGCGGAACGCGCCGCCAGAAAGCCTTGATCTTTCTGCAGGTTAGGCTAACCTAACTTTCCGTAGGCGGCGGTGGGCACCCCCACCGCGCCTGCCGCGTGCGCGCCTCGTGCGCGTCCTCCGCAACACGACCGAAGGGCATCCGCCATGCCGAACGGTGCGCTGCGCGCCGAGCTCCTCGAGCGCCAGGAGCGACGTGAGTCCTCCGCCCGTACCTACGCGAACACCCTGCCCGTCGCCCCCGTGCACGCCGCCGGCGCGGTGGTCACCGGAGCCGACGGGCGCACGTACCTGGACTGCCTCTCCGGCGCGGGCACCCTCGCGCTGGGGCACAACCACCCCGCGACCGTCGCCGCCCTCCAGTCGGTCCTCGCGTCCGGTGCGCCGCTTCACACCCTGGACATGATCACACCTCAGAAGGACGCGTTCTGCGGGGAGTTACTCCGGCGGCTGCCCGGCGGGCTGCGGGACACGGCGCGGCTGCACTTCTGCAGCCCGGCCGGTACGGACGCCGTCGAGGCGGCGCTGAAACTGGCCCAGCACGCGACGGGCCGGCGCGGGATCGTCGCCTTCACCGGCGCCTACCACGGGATGACGCTCGGCGCGTCCGCCGTGTCCGGGCCGTCCCGCATGAGCGGCGCGGTCGGCGCGGACGCCGTCCCGGTGACCCGCCTCCCCTACCCGTACGGGATGCGCTGCCCGTTCGGGACGGGCGACGGCGAGGAGTCCGGGAAGCTGTCGGCGCGGCTGCTGGAGAGCCTGGTCACCGACCCGAGCAGCGGGGTCGGCACGCCCGCCGCGGTCATCCTGGAGGTCGTCCAGGGCGAGGGCGGCGTCGTCGAGGGCCCGGACGGGTGGCTGCGGGAGGTCCGCCGGATCACCGAGGAGCACGGCATCGTCCTCGTGGTCGACGAGGTGCAGACCGGCGTCGGCCGCACCGGCCACTACTGGGCCTGCGAGCGCGCCGGGGTCACGCCCGACGTGCTCGTCACGTCCAAGGCCGTCGGCGGCGGGCTGCCGCTCGCCCTCATCGCGTACCGCCCCGACCTCGACACCTGGCGCCCCGGCCACCACGCGGGGACCTTCCGCGGCAACACCCTCGCCATGGTCGCCGGGGAGATCACCCTCCGCGCGGTCGCCGAGGAACAACTGGCCGAGCGGGCGCTGAAGCTGGGCGAGCGGATCCGCCGCGGCCTGCGCGAGATCGCCGCCGCCGACCCGTCGGTCGGCGAGGTCCGCGGGCGCGGCCTGATGATCGGCGTCGAGCTGGTCGACCCGGACGGCGCCCCCGACCGGAACGGCGTCCCGCCCGGCGACCCCGCCCGTGCCCGGGCGGTCCGCGCGGCCTGTGTGGAGCGCGGGCTGATCCTGGAGCTGGGCGGCCGGGGCGACACCGTCGTACGGCTGCTGCCGCCCCTGGTCCTCACCGACGAGCAGGCCGACTCCGTCGTGGAGCGCCTCGCCTCCGCCGTGGAGGGCACCCGATGAGCCGCGGCGACGGGCACCCCGGCATACCCGGCCGCGGCGCGGACGGCGCCGGCCGCCCCGCCCCTCCGGCCGCGACCGCCGCGCCGGGAGAGGCCGACACCGCCGTCGCCGGGGACACCCAGGGACCCCTGGCCCTCGGGAAGCTGACCTCGGTGGTGCTCGACGCGCTCGCCGAGGGCGCCGCCGCCCGGGGCGGGCCGCTGCCCGGCGGCGGGCCCGACGCGGTCGCCGAGCGGTTACGGGCCGCCTGCGCCCCCGTGCTCCCCGAGCACGGCACGGGCGCCGAGGAGGCGCTGCGCACCGTCGTACGGGCCGTCGCCGAGGGCGCCGCCGACCCCGCCGACCCCTGGTGCACCGCCCACCTCCACTGCCCGCCCCTCGCGGTGGCCGCCGCGGCCGACCTGGCCGCCGCCGCCCTCAACCCGTCGATGGACTCCTGGGACCAGGCCCCCGCCGCCGCGGTCCTGGAACAGGAGGTCACCGCCGCCCTCGCCGCCCTCGTCTACCCCCGGTGGAACGCGCCCGACGCGCTGATCACCAGCGGCGGCACCGAGTCGAACCTCGTCGCCCTGCTGCTCGCCCGCGAGCGGGCCCGCGCCACCCGCGCCGCCGGGGCCGCCGGGGTGCGGGTCGTGTGCGGCGGCAACGCCCACCACAGCGTGCGGCGCGCCGCCTGGCTGCTGGGCCTGCCCGAGCCCGTCGTCGTGGACTGCCCGGGCGGGCGGCTCGACCCGGCGGCCGTCGACCGGGCCCTCGCCGGCCTCACCGGGCCCGCCCTGGTGGTGGCCACCGCCGGCACCACCGACGAAGGGCTCGTCGACCCGCTCCCCCGGCTCGCCGCCGTGGCCGCACGGCACGGCGCGGAACTCCACGTGGACGCCGCCTACGGCGGTCCGCTGCTGTTCAGCGACCGGCTCGCGCCGCTCCTCGCGGGCCTGGAGTCGGCCGTCTCCGTCACGCTCGACCTGCACAAGCTGGGCTGGCAGCCGGCCGCCGCCGGGGTCCTCGCCGTCCGCGACACCGAGTTGCTCGCCCCGCTGGCCCTGCGCGCCGACTACCTCAACGCCGAGGACGACGGCGAGGCCGGCCTGCCGGACCTGCTCGGCCGCTCCCTGCGCACCACCCGCCGCCCCGACGTGCTGAAGATCGCCGCCACGCTGCGCGCCCTCGGCCGGAGCGGGCTCGGCGCACTCGTCGAGCACTGCGTGCGCACCGCACGGGACTTCGCCGTGCTCGTCGACGCGCACCCGGCGCTGCGCCGCCGTCCCGGCGGGATCGGCATCAGCACCGTGCTGTTCCGGCCCGTCGCCGCCGACGCGGCACCGCCCGCCGAGGGCGACGCGCTGGTCGCGGAGGTCCGCCGCCGGCTCCTCGCCGAGGGCCGGGCGGTCGTGGGGCGGGCCGTCGCCGAGGACGCCGACGGCACCCGGCGGCTGTGGCTGAAGGCCACCCTGCTCCACCCGCGGGCCACCGGCGAGGACCTGGCCGGTCTGCTCGACCTGGCCGCCGACGCCGCCGCCCGCATCCGCACGACGCACGCACAGGAACCGGAAGGACCCCGATGACGACCGAGCAAGCCGCCGAGGAACCGACGACCGTCGACCTGCTCGGCGTGGGCGTCGGCCCGTTCAACCTGTCGCTGGCCGCCCTGGCCGACGGGGTGGCCGGACTCGACGCCGTCTTCCTGGAGCAGCGGACCGCGTTCCACTGGCACCCCGGCCTGCTGATCGAGGGGGCCACGCTCCAGGTGCCGTTCCTCGCCGACCTGGTGAGCCTCGTCGACCCGACGAGCCGCTGGTCGTTCCTCAACTACATCCGCACCCAGGAGCGACTGTTCCCGTTCTACTTCGCCGAGCGGTTCCACATACCGCGCGCCGAGTACGACGCCTACTGCCGCTGGGTCAGCGGGCAACTGCCGTCCTGCCGTTTCGGGCACCGGGCCGACAGCGTCCGCTGGGACGAGGACCG
Source organism: Streptomyces tamarix (assembly GCF_032423885.1). Classification (NCBI taxonomy): domain Bacteria; kingdom Bacillati; phylum Actinomycetota; class Actinomycetes; order Kitasatosporales; family Streptomycetaceae; genus Streptomyces; species Streptomyces tamarix. The sequence continues at coordinate 24,428 of NZ_JAWCTQ010000040.1, forward strand.
ACAGGCGTACGAGGTGGAGTTCACCCGCGTCGACGGGGCCGGCACCGCCCTCGGCACCGGTCGGATCCTCGCCCGGCACCTGGCCCTCGGCGTCGGCACCGCCCCGCACGTGCCCGCGCCGCTGCGGGCCCTCGCCGACGACCCGGACGTGCCGGTGCTGCACTCCGCCGAGTACCTCGCCCACCGGGAGCGGCTGCTCGCCGCCGGGCACGTCACCGTCGTCGGCGCGGGGCAGTCGGGCGCCGAGGCGCTCCTCGACCTGCTGCGGGCCCGGCCCCGGGGGCGGGAGGCGCTGGCGTGGCTCGCCCGCACCCCGGCGTTCGCCCCCATGGAGTACAGCAAACTCGGGCTGGAGCACTTCACGCCCGACTACACCCGCTACTTCCGCGAACTGCCCGAGGCCGCCCGCGACCGGCTGCTGCCGGAGCAGTGGCAGCTGTACAAGGGCGTCAGCGCCGACACCCTCGGCGACATCCACGACGAGCTGTACCGGCGCGCCCTGACCGGCGGCTGGCCGGACGTCACCCTCACCCCCGGCGTCGCCGTCACCGCCGCCGGCCGGCGGGGCGGCCGGGTGGAACTGGCCCTCGAGCACCGCGAGGAGGGCTCCCGGGCCACGCTCCTCACCGACGCCGTCGTCCTCGCCACCGGGTACGCGGAGCGGCCCGTCGACGGGCTCCTCGAACCGCTCGGCCCGCACATCGCCCGCGACGGCTCGGGCCGCCCCCTCGTCGACCACGACCAGCGGCTCGTCCTCGACGACAAGGTCGGCGGCGCCGTGTTCGTCCAGAACGCCGAGCGGCACACCCACGGCGTCGGCACCCCCGACCTGGGCCTCGCCGCCTGGCGCTCCGCCGTCATCCTCAACGCGCTGACCGGCCGGCCCGCCTACCCGCTGCCGCGCCGCACCGCGTTCACCACCTTCGGCCTCCCCCAGAACCACGCGAACGACGAGCAGAAAGAGTGCGCATGAGCCAGACCCAGCCCCTGGACCCCGCGGCGGAGGCCGACCGGTCCGCCGTCGACAACCTGCTGCGCTGCTGGGTGCGGGAGACCGCAGTGGAACGGCCCGCCGACGACGTGCTGCGCCTGGAGCTGCCCGCGACCGGCACGGCGGTCGAGGCGCCCGTCCTGTACTGGTCGTCCGTCGGTTGGCACCGCTTCGGGCCCGCCCGGCTGCCGTCCGGCGCCCCCGCCTCCGCCGCGGTGCTCGCCGCGCTCCTCGGCGTCGAGGCGGCCGACGGCGACCCGGAGTCCGTCGCCGACCTGACCGGGCGCGTCAGCGACTCCGTGCGCCGCGTCACCGAGTTCGTCCGGGTCCGGGCCGCCGCCCCCGGGGACCCGGCCGGCACGACGCCGTTCCTCGCCGCCGAGCAGGCCCTCCTCACCGGGCACCCGCTGCACCCGACGCCGAAGAGCCGCGAGGGGCTCACCGACGCGGAGGCCGCCCGCTACTCCCCCGAGACGCGCGGCTCCTTCCCGCTGCACTGGTTCGCCGCGGACCCGTCCGTCGTCAGCTCCGACTCCTCGCTCGACCGGAGCGCCGAGGACCTGCTCGCGGACCTCGCCGGGGAGGGCCCCGCGCGGCCCGGCGGCACGGTCCTCGTCCCCGCCCACCCGTGGCAGGCGCAGGACGCCGTCCACCGGCCCGCGGTACGGGCCCTGCTCGACGCGGGCCTGCTGCACGACCTCGGCCCGGCCGGCCCCCACTGGTCGCCCACCTCCTCCGTCCGGACGCTGTACCGGCCCGACGCGGACGTGATGCTGAAGTTCTCCCTCGGCCTGCGCATCACCAACTCGCGGCGCGAGAACATGCGGTCCGAGCTGCGCCGGGGCATCGCCGTCGACCGGCTCCTCACCGCGGGGCTCGACCGGGCCCTGCGCGCCGCGCACCCGAACTTCGCGATCGTCCGCGACCCGGCGTGGCTCGCGGTCGACACCGCGCCCGGCGGCGGCGACGGCACCGGCCTCGACGTGGTCGTACGCGCCAACCCGTTCCCCGCGGACGCGGCGCCGCAGGGACTGTGCGTCGCCGGGCTCGTCTCCCCCCGCCCCGACCTGCCCGACGGCCGCTCCCACCTGGCGGCGCTCGTGCACGCCCTCGCCGAGCGGACCGGCCGGCCCGTCGCGGAGGTCGGCGAGGAGTGGTTCGCCCGCTACGCGGAGCGGGTCGTCGGCCCCGTCCTGTGGCTGTACGCCACGTACGGGATCGGCCTGGAGGCGCACCAGCAGAACACCCTCGTCGTCCTCGACGACGACGGCTGGCCCGCCGGCGGCCGGTACCGCGACAACCAGGGCTACTACTTCTCCCCCGCCCGCAGCGACGCCCTGTACGGCTGGGTGCCGGGCATCGGCCGGGACCTCGGCACGTACGTCGCCGACGAGGTCATCGACGAGCGACTCGCCTACTACGTCGGCATCAACAACATGCTCGGTCTCGTCGGCGCGCTCGGCTCCCAGGGCCTCGCGGACGAGGCGCGGCTGCTGCGCCGCGCCGACCGGTTCCTCGCCGGGGCCGCCGGCGAACACGGCGACCGGCTGCGGCTGGCGGCGCTGCTGCGGGACGAACCGACGCTGCGCTGCAAGGCGAACCTGCTGACGCGGGTGCGCGGCATGGACGAGCTGACCGGCCCCCTGGAGGCCCAGTCGGTGTACGTGGACATCGCCAACCCGATCGCGGAGGTGCGCAAGTGACGGGCGGTGGCCCCGTCGTCGCCGAGACGACGCTGGAGCAGGGCGTGTTCACGCTGCGCGCGGTCGACCCGGCCGTCGACGCGGGGCTGGTGCACGCGTGGATGAACGACCCGGAGGTGGCCGCGTTCTGGGAGATGGCCCAGCCCGTGGAGCGGATCGCCGCCTACCTGCGGGAGCAGGTGGGCAGCGCCCACTCCACGCCGTACATCGGCTGTGTCGACGGCACCCCGATGAGCTACTGGGAGGTGTACCGGGCCGACCTGGACCCGCTGCGCCACCACTACCCGGCCCGGCCCCGCGACGCCGGCGTGCACCTGTTGCTCGGCCCGTCCGCGTACCGGGGCCGAGGGCTCGGCACGGCGTTACTCCGGGCCGTCTCCGACTGGTTGCTGCGCGCCGACCCGTACGCCGAGCGCGTCGTCGCCGAGCCGGACGTCCGCAACGAGCGGTCCGTGCGGGCCTTCGAGCGGGCCGGGTTCCGGCTGGTCGGGCAGATCGACCTGCCGGGGAAGCGGGCGGCGCTCATGGTCCGCGAGCGCACGGCATGACGGGAGCGCGCGGGCGCCCGGTGCTGCTGGCGGCGGCCGGGCTGCACATGGTGACGCAGTCGGCGCTCGCCCCGTTCTACCCGGCGCTGTTCCGCGCCGCGTACGGGGTGGAGGCGCTGGCCGCGACCGGGCTCTTCCTGGTGCTGTGCCAGGTCTCGGCGGTCGCCGCCCTGCCCCTGTGGGGCCGGGCGAGCCGCCGCGTGCCGCTGGCCCGGCTGGTGACGGCCGGGCAGTCGGCGGCCGTGCTGCTGGCCGCCGCGCTGGTCCTCGCGCCCTCGTACGCGGTGTTCACCGGGGTGTCCGTGCTGCTCGTGGCCGCGAAGGCGGTCGTCCTGCTGGCGTATCCGGGGCTCGCCCGGAGCCACCCGCGCGGGGTGCTGCCCGGTGTCGTCCAGTACGTGGCCGTGCTGCACGCCGCGTCGGTCGCGGCGACGCTGCTGGGCGGGGTCGTCGTGTCCGTACCCGATCCGCGGTCGGCGCTGCCGCTGCTGGCGCTGCTGGAGGCGGTGCTGCTCGTGGCGTGCCTGCGGGTGCTGCGGCCCGGGGCCGGGGCGCCGGCCGGTGACGCCGGTGACGCCTCCGGGGCCGCTCAGGCCGCCGGCGGCGGGGTGTGGCGGTTGGCCGGGTACGTGCTGCTGACGGCCGTCGCCGTGTACGCGGCGCGGCCGTACTTCACCGAGTACGTGACCGGCGCGGGCGCGTCGGCCGGCACGGCGGCGGTGCTGTTCGTGCTGCCGCACGTCGCCGTGCTCGCGCTGCTGCCCGCCGCCGCGCGGCTGCGGGCGCGGCTGGGCGGGCGGCTGCTGCGGCACGGGATGCTCGTCGCCGCCGCGGGGCTCGCCGTGCAGGCGGCGGTCACCGAGCCGGGCTGGCTGGCCGCGGCGCGGCTGGTGTTCGGGGCCGGGCTGGCGCTGGGCCAGGTCGCCCTCGACGAGCGGGTGATCGCCGCCAGCGGGTCGGGAGCGGCGTACAGCGTCGTCGCCGTGGGGCAGACGGCGGGGCTGCTGCTCGCGCCGCTCGTCGCCACCGGGACGGCGGCCGTGGCCCTGTGGGCCCCCCTGCTCGCGGGGGGCGCCCTGCTGTGCGTCCTGGCGCTCGCGGCGCCTGCGGTGCCCGCGGTGCCGCTTCGGCCCGCCGCCCTCCCGGACGGGTGGGCCGCGCTCCGGACCCCGCGCGCCCCGGGCCGCCCCGCGGAGCCGGACGCGCCGCTGCCGAGAGAGCTCCCCCATGCGCCGCTCGTGGCGCCGAAGGGGCGCGCGGAGGCCGGGAGGACGACCGTGCTCAGCGCTTCGCGCCCGCGCGCGGTCGCCGTCCCGGCGCCCGCTCACAGCGCCCCGGAGGCGGAACGAGCCGAAGAAGAAGGAATGACCTGCCATGACGATGCCCGGTAGTGCCCTGTCCGCCCCCGCCTCGCCGCTGCTCGAACCCGACCTGCTGGCCGCCGCCCCCGCCGGGCTCGCCGAGGTGGGGCGGCTGGTGGGCGAGATCGCCCGGGAGTGCGCCGACGGACTGCGCGGGCGCGGGGGGCCGCTGCCCGCGCTCAGCCCGGAGGACCTGACCGGCCTGGTCGACGCGCAGTTCCCCGACGGTCTCGTCCCGCGCGCCGGGGCCGGCCCGGACGCCGTGCTGGCGCTCGCCCGGGCCTGCGCGCAGACCACCGTGGACCTCGCCGACCCGCGCGCCGCCGCGCACCTCCAGCCGCCGTCGCTGGCCGTGGCCGCCGCGGCCGACGTGCTGGCGGGGATCTTCAACGCGTCCGTCGACACGTGGGACTCCGGCCCGTACGCCGTCGAGATCGAGCGGCGGCTCGTGAAGGGCATCTGCACACTCGCCGGCTACGGGCCCGACTCGGGCGGTGTCCTCACGTCCGGCGGGAGCGCGTCCAACCTCCAGGCGCTGCTCGTCGCCCGCGACGCGGCGGCGGCCAAGCTGCGGGACGTGCGCAGCGGCGGCCTGGCCGGGTTCGGGCAGGAGCCGCTGGTGTTCTGCTCGGAGCTGGCGCACTTCTCGGTCGCCCGCGCCTGCGCCGTCCTCGGGCTCGGAGAGGGCGCGGTGCGGACAGTGCCCGTCGACGGGCGGCACCGGATGCGGCCCGAGGCGCTGGACGCGGCGCTGCGCCGGGTCGACCCGGACGCGCAGTTGCCCGTCGCGGTCGTCGCCACCGCCGGGACCACCGACTACGGCTCCGTGGACCCCCTGCCGGAGGTCGCCGCGGTCGCCCGGGAACACGGCGTGCGGCTGCACGTGGACGCGGCGTACGGGTGCGGCGCGCTGTTCTCGGACCGGCTGCGGCCGCTGCTGGACGGGATCGAGGAGGCCGACACGATCACCCTGGACCTGCACAAGACGGCCTGGCAGCCGGCCGCCGCGAGCGTCCTGCTCGCCCGGGACGCGGCGGACTTCGCCCCGACGACGGGGCTGCGGGTCGCGTACCTCAACCCGGACGACGACGGCGAGGCCGGATACGACGGGCTGCTCGGCCTGTCGCTGCAGACGACGCGCCGCGCCGACGCGCTGAAGGTCGCGGCGACGTTCCTGGCCCTCGGCACCGAGGGGCTGGGGGCGATGCTGGACGCCTGCCACGACCTGGCCCGGCACGCCGAGCGGGCCGTGGCGGCGCACCCGCGGCTGGAGCTGACCGCCGGGGCGACGCTGTCGACGGTCGTCTTCCGGTACGTCACCCGCGACCCGTCCGCGTCCGACCGCGTCAACGGCGCGCTCCGCCGCCGCCTGCTGCGCTCCGGCGCCGCGCTGGTCGGCCGGACCGACGCGCCGGGCGGCGACGGCCGCCCGGCCGTCCACCTCAAGCTCACCCTGCTGAACCCGCAGACCCGCACCACGGACGTGGACGGCCTGCTTGACGCGGTCGTCCGCGCCGGCCGGGCCGTCGAGGAAGGGAGCGCCGCATGAAGCGCCGCGAAGCGGAGCAGCGTAAGGGCCGGAAGAACAGCCGGCGTCCACACGAGAAAGGCATCGCCCGTATGACTGACGGCCACCCCGTCCCCGAACTCGCCGACGTCTCCCCCGAGTCGTGGCGCGAGGCGAACCGCAGGCTCCTCGCCAAGACGCTCTCCGAGTTCGCCTTCGAGGAGCTGGTCAAGCCGCTGGAGCTGGAGGCGGAGGGCCGTTTCCGGGTCGACCTGGACAGCGGGGTCTCGTACGTCTTCTCCGCCACGCGCGGCGCGCTCGGCTCCTGGCGGGTCGCCAAGGACTCCGTGACGCGCGGCGCGGCGGGGCTCCTCGGCAACGAGATCGAGACCCCCGCGTGGGACGCGCAGCAGTTCCTCGTCGACTGCGCGGGCACCATAGGCACCGACGCGCCCACCCTCGGCATGTACCTCACGGAGCTGTCGGCGACCCTCGCCGTCGACGCGGCGCGCATCGAGCACGGCGGGCGGACGGCGGCCGAACTGCGCGAGCTGGGCCACGCGGAGTTGGAGTGCGCCATGACGGGCCACCCGACGCTCGTCGCCAACAAGGGCCGCATCGGCTTCTCCGCCGGCGACGTGCGGGCGTACGCGCCGGAGGCCCAGCAGACGCTCGCCCTCCGGTGGATCGCCGTGCACCGGGGGCTCGCCGAGTTCCGGGGCACGCCCGGGCTGAGCGAGGCGGCCGTCGTCGCCCACGAGTTGGACGGGGAGACCGTCACCGCGTTCCGCGCCCGGATCGAGGCGGTCGGCGGCGACCCCGACGCGTACGTGTGGATGCCCGTCCACCCGTGGCAGTGGGACCACGCCGTGCAGGTGCTGTTCGCCGGCGAGATCGCCCAGCGGCGGATCGTCCCGCTCGGCGAGAGCGCCGACGCGTACCTGCCGCAGCAGTCGGTGCGGACCATGACGAACGTGTCCGAGCGGGACCGGTACGACGTCAAGCTCCCCCTGAAGATCGTCAACACGCTGATCTGGCGCGGCATCCCGCCGCACTGCACGCAGGGCGCGCCGCTCACCACGCAGTGGCTGACGGGCCTGCTCGGCAAGGACCCGCTGCTCCGCGACGAGCTGCGCACCGTGTTCCTCGGGGAGGTCGCGTCGGTGACGGTCCGCCACCCGTACCTGGACCGGGTGCCGGAGATGCCGTACCAGCACCTGGAGACGCTGGGGTGCATCTGGCGGGAGTCGGTGTCGTCGCGGCAGGACGAGGGCGAGCGGGTCCGCACGTTCGCGTCGCTGCTGCACGTCGACGAGCACGGCACGTCGTTCGCGGCGGAGCTGGTCCGCGCCTCGGGGCTGCCCGCCGAGGAGTGGCTGTCGCGGCTGTTCGAGACGGTGATGCACCCGGTGCTGCACGTGATGTACACGTACGGCATCACCTTCAACCCGCACGGCCAGAACACGCTCATCGGGTACGACGCCGACGACGTGCCGCGGCGGCTGTTCCTGAAGGACTTCGTCGACGACGTGTCCGTGTCGCACACCCCGGTCCCGGAGCGCGGCCCGGAGCCGGACGGCTACGACCACGTGCTGCCCCGGAAGAACCCGGTCGTCATCCGCCAGCACGTCGTCGACCAGTTGCTGCTGGGCCACTTCCGGTACCTGGCGCCGCTCGTCGCCGAGCAGTTGGGCGTCCCGGAGGAGCGGTTCTGGCGGCTGGTGCGGCAGGCGGTCGTGTCGTACCAGAAGCGGTTCCCGGACCGGAAGGACCGGTACGCCGAGTACGACATGCTCGCGGACGAGTTCCCACGCTACCCGTTCAACACCGACCGGCTCGTCGTCACCCGCTACGTCGACCGGGCGCTGCGGCACGCGCTGCGCCCGAACGGCACCGTCCCCAACCCGCTGTCATGAGCATCGAGATCAGCGCGCGGGAGCTCACCCTCGGCCACGGGGGCGAGCCCGTCGCCCGCGGCATCGGCGTCGCCCTGGCGCCCGGCGAGGTCACGGCGCTCGTCGGCCCGAACGGCTCCGGCAAGTCCACGCTGCTGCGGGCGCTGGCCCGGCTGCACACCCCGGACGCGGGCCGGATCGTGCTCGACGGCCGCGACCTGGCGGAGTACCGGCCGCGGGAACTGGCCCGGAAGCTCAGCTTCCTGACGCAGTCCCCGATCGTGCCCGCCGGGGTGACCGTCGAGGAGCTGATCGCGTACGGCCGCCACCCCCACCAGGGGCTGCTCGCGCGCGGCGACGACGACGAGGACCGGGAGGCGATCAGTTGGGCGCTGGACGCCACGAACCTGCGGCCGCTGGCCGACCGCACCCTGGACCGGCTGTCCGGGGGCGAGCGGCAGCGGGCGTGGATCGCGATGGCGCTGGCCCAGCGGACCGGTCTGCTGCTGCTCGACGAGCCGACGACGTACCTCGACATCCGCTACCAGATCGAGGTGCTGCGGCTCGTGCGGCGGCTGGCGGACGAGCACGGCATCACCGTGGCGGTGGTGCTGCACGACCTGAACCAGGCCGCCGCGTTCTCCGACGCGATGGTCGTGCTGGCCGGGGGCCGGATCGTCGCGTCCGGCACGCCCGCGCAGGCGCTGACGGAGGAGACCGTCCGCACCGCCTTCCAGATCGACACGACCGTCACCCTCGACCCCCACACGGGTGTGCCGACCTGTCTGCCGACGTGGCGCGAGCCGTCGCCGGCAGCGGCCACCTGAGCACCACGGCACCACCGTTCGCACCACCCGATCGAGCAAAGGAACCATCGCCCATGCGCACTGCACCACGGGCCCGCACCGCCCTCACCGCGCTCCTCGCCGCCGCGGCGCTCGCCGTCACCGCCGTCGGCTGCGGCTCCGCCGCCGAGGAGGCGGGCGGCGGATCCCCGAAGGAGGGGAACGGCGGCGCCGGCCAGGGGGGCGGGGTCACCGTCTCCCACCTGAAGGGCTCCACCACGCTGAAGCAGCCCGCCCGGAAGGTCGTCGCCCTGGAGTGGACGTACGCCGAGGACCTGCTGGCCCTCGGGGTGTCCCCGGCCGGTGTGGCCGACGTGAAGGGGTACGACCAGTGGGTCACCGGCGGCCCCCGGTTCGGCGCGGACGTCAAGGACGTCGGGACCCGGCAGGCGCCCAGCCTGGAGACGATCAAGGCGCTGAAGCCCGACCTGATCATCACCTCCAAGGTGCGTTCGGAGGCCAACTACGAACAGCTGAACAAGATCGCGCCGACGCTGATGTTCGACCCGTACTCGACGGAGAGCGAGTACGGGGAGATGCGGGCCACGCTGAGGAAGATCGGCACCGCCGTCGGCAAGCCGGAGGCGGCCGACACGGCGTTGAAGGAGCTCGACGAGAAGATCGCCGCCGCCCGGCAGAAGCTGGCGACGGCGAACAGGGACCGGGCCGAGGTGACCGTCGCCCGCGGCTACACCACGGACGGCGCCGCCGTGGTGGAGGTCCTCACCGACTCCACCATCCCCGGCGGGCTGCTGCCGCAGTTGGGTCTGAGGAACGCCTGGAAGGGCAAGGCCGACGCGTACGGCATGAGCAAGGTCGACATCGAGGGCCTCAAGCCCGTCGAGAAGTCCAGCCTCGTCTACGTCGCCGCGAAGGACGACGACGTGTTCGCCACGTCGCTGCCGAAGAACGCCCTGTGGCAGAACCTGGACTTCGCGAAGGGCAAGCGCGTCCACGCCCTCGACCCGGGCACGTGGTTCTTCGGCGGGCCGTTCTCGACCGCGCAGGTCGCCGACGAGATCGCGAGCGCGCTCACTTCATGACCGGGATCGCGACACGTCCTTCGGACACGGTGCCGGGGCGGACCGGGAGGGCGCTGCGCCTCCCGGCCGGCCCGGCCACCATCGTCGCCGGCGGGGTGCTGGCGCTGCTGCTGGTGACCGTGGCGCACCTGGGGTACGGGCGCAGCGACGTCGGCCTCGGGGACCTGCTGGGGCTGCTGGCCGGCGGCGGGGACGCGGAGGCCCGGTCGGTGCTGCTGGGCGGGCGGCTGCCGCGCACCCTGGCCGGGCTGGTCGCCGGGGCGGCGCTGGCCGTCGCGGGCTGCCTGCTCCAGTCGTCGGTGCGCAACCCGCTGGCCTCGCCGGACACGCTCGGCGTGACGGCGGGCGCGTACCTCGCGGTGGCCCTCAGCGCGATCACCGGGTTCTCGCTGGGCGACCTGCCGCGCGGCGGCGTCGCGTTCGCCGGGGGGCTGCTCGCGGCGGCGCTCGTGCACACCGTGGCGGGCGGGTCGCGGGGGCGGCCCGCCCACCTGGTGCTGGCCGGGGTGTCGGTGACGCTGGCGCTGTCCAGCGTCACCGCGGTGCTGGTGGTGCTCTTCCAGGAGGAGACCGGCGCGGTGTTCTTCTGGGGGCACGGCTCGCTCGCGGTGGCCGACAGCACCCGGTCCCTGACGGTGCTGCCGCTGCTCGTGGCGGGGCTGCTGGGCGGGCTGCTGCTGGCGAGGCCGCTGGACATCCTCGGCACCGGGGACGAGACGGCCCGGGGCCTCGGCGTGTCGGTGGGCCGGGTGCGGCTGACGGCGGTGGTGCTGTCGGTGCTGCTCACGGCGTGCGCGGTGGCGGTGACGGGCCCGATCGGGTTCGTCGGCCTGGCCGCGCCGCACCTGGTGCGGCTCGCCGGGGTGCGGCGGCACGCGGCGCTGCTGCCGGCGGCGGCCGTGTGGGGGGCGACGCTGCTGTTGGCGGCGGACCTGCTGGCGCGGGTGACGTCGCCGACCGGCAACGAGGTCGCGGCCGGTGTGGTGACGGCGCTGTTCGGCGCGCCGCTGTTCCTGTGGCTGGCCCGGCGGCTGCCGGCGGAGCCGGCCGCGCCCGGCACGGTGATGCCGGGCCGGCGCGGGCGCCGGCTGCCGTACCCGCCGCTACTGGCGGGCGGGGTCGCCGCGGTGGCCGCGCTGCTGGCGGGCGGGCTGGCGCTGGGCGACATCGCCGTGCCGTTCGCCGAGCTGCCGCGGCTGCTGGCGGGCGGCGGGGACGAGCTGCTGCGGGGCGTGGTGCTGGAGTACCGGCTGCCGCGGCTGCTGGTGGCGGCCCTGGCGGGGGCGCTGCTGGCGGTGGCGGGCGGCATCGTGCAGACCGTGTCGCGCAACCCGCTGGCGGACCTGACGGTGATGGGCGTCAGCGGCGGCGCCGGGTTCGGCGCGGCGCTGGTGCTGGTGGCGCTGCCCTCGGTGCCGTACGCGATGCTGCCGGTCGCGGCGCTGCTGGGCGGTACGGCGGCGTTCGCGCTGACGTACGGCCTGTCGCTGCGGAAGGGGTCGGTGGCGCCGGAGCGGCTGGTGCTGGTCGGCATCGGCACGTTCGCGCTGACCACCGCGGCGACCAACTACCTGGTGGTGGGGGCGCGTTTCCAGGTCGCGCAGGCGCTGACGTGGCTGTCGGGCTCGACGTACGCGCGGGACACGACCGACCTGTCCGTGCTGGCGGCGGCGGTGCTGGTGGGCGTGCCGCTGCTGGTGCTGTCGTTCCGGCGGCTGGACCTGCTGGCGCTGGGCGAGGACACGCCGCGCACGCTGGGGCTGCCGCTGGAGCGGACCCGGCTGGCGGTGCTGGTCCTCGCGGTGGCGCTGGCGGCGTGCGCGGTCGCCGTCGTGGGGACGGTGGCGTTCGTCGGCCTGGTCGCGCCGCACGCGGCGCGGATGCTGGTCGGTTCGCGGGCGCACCGGCTGCTGCCGGTGTCGGCGCTGCTGGGCGCGGCGCTGATGATCGCCGCGGACACGGTGGGCCGTACGGCCATCGCGCCCGCGGAGATCCCGTCGGGGCTGCTGGCGGCGCTGATCGGCACGCCGTACTTCGTGTGGCAGCTACGGCGCGGCCACCGCGCGGGCTGACGGCCCGCCCGCTCCCGGCGCACCGCCTTCGGCGGCCCCGCCCGGGCGGCCCCGCGGGTCGCCCGGAGGCGGGCCGGGGCCCACAGCGGGCGGGCGGCGCGGGCCCGGTCACGGGCGGGGCGGCCTCCGCGGCTCGCGTACGGCCCCGGTGACGCGTCCGGCGTGGCGCCGGCCGTCCGGCGCGCCGCCTGCCCGCCGCGCGGCGAGCGGGTGGGGCCCCGTCACGGGTGGACGGCGAGACGGCCGCGCCGTGCGCGCGGGGCGTCCCCGCGGCGGCGGGCGGCCGTGCGGCCGAAGGCGGGCGGCGGGCGGGGCGGCCGTGGTCACCGCGCCGCCCCGGAGCCGGAGCCGGCGCCGGCGGCGGCCTTCTCGGCGGCCCCGGTGATGTTGCGGGCCATGCCGCCGAACACGGCGGCGTGGAACGGGGCGACACCCCACCAGTACGCGTGGCCGAGCAGCCCGTGCGGGTGGAACAGGGCACGCTGCCGGTAGCGGGTGCGGCCCCGTTCGTCGCGGTCGGCGTACATCTCCAGCCAGGCGAGGCCGGGCAGGCGCATCTCGGCGCGCAGCCGCAGCAGCCGGCCGTGCTGGATCTCCTCGACCCGCCAGAAGTCCAGGGAGTCGCCGGCGCGGAGCCGCGCGGCGTCGCGCCGGCCGCGGCGCAGCCCGACTCCGCCGACGAGCCGGTCGAGCCATCCGCGCGCCGCCCAGGCGAGGGGGAGGGAGTACCAGCCGTTGTCGCCGCCGACGCCCTCGATGACCCGCCACAACTGCTCGGGCGGGGCGTCGACGAGCCGTTCCCGCTCGTCGGTGTAGAGGCTGCCGCCGGCCCAGTCGGGGTCGGTCGGCAGGGGGTCGCTGGGCGCGCCGGGCACGGAGGCGGACGACCAGCGGGTGGTGACGCGGGCCTCGCGGACGCGGCGCAGGGCGAGCGCGAGGGCCTCGTCGCAGCCGAGGGGGGCGCCGGGCGGGTCGGGGACGTGGCGGGCGATGTCGTGCTCGCGGCAGACCACCTCGTGGCGCAGCGAGTCGGCGAGGGGCCGGGCGATGGACGCCGGTACGGGCGTGACGAGTCCGATCCACAGGCTGGACAGGCGCGGCGTGAGCAGCGGCACGGGCAGGACGAGCCGCCGGGGCAGTCCGGCGACGGCGGCGTAGCGCGCCATCAGCTCGCGGTAGGTGAGCACGTCGGGGCCGCCGATGTCGAAGGAGCGGCTGACGTCGGGCGGCATCCCGGCGCTCCCGACGAGGTAGCGCAGCACGTCGCGGATGGCGATCGGCTGGATGCGGGTGCGCAGCCAGCGCGGGGTGACCATGAGGGGCAGGCGTTCGGTGAGGTAGCGGAGCATCTCGAAGGACGCGGAGCCGGAGCCGAGGATGACGGCGGCGCGCAGCACGGTGGTGGGGACGCCGGAGTCCGACAGGACGCGGCCGACCTCGGCGCGGGAGCGCAGGTGCGGGGAGAGGTGCCGCTCGGGCACGCCGGCGGGGGTGAGGCCGCCGAGGTAGACGAGGCGGCGCACGCCGGCGGCGCGGGCCCGGCGGGCGAAGACGGCGGCGGCCTCGCGGTCGGTGTCCTCGAAGCCGGGGCCGGTGCCGAGGGCGTGCACGAGGTAGTACGCGATGTCGGCGCCGCGCATCGCGTCGCGCACCGACGCCTCGTCGGTGACGTCGCCGCGGACGATGTCGACGCGGTCCGCCCAGGGGTGGTCGCGGAGCTTGCCGGGGGTGCGGGCGAGGCAGCGCACGCGGTACCCGGCGTCGAGGAGTTCGGGGACGAGGCGGCCACCGACGTAGCCGGTGGCGCCGGTGACCAGGCAGAGCGGCGCGGTCGCGGGGGCCGGTCCGGGCCGGTCCGTGGCCGGGGACGGGGCGCTGCGGTCCGTCATGGGTGCCTCCGTCGCTCGGGGTGCTGCTCCCACCGTGGACCGCCCGGACGGTTTCCGCCCGTCCGGTGCCTTCGGATGCGGGAGGCGGGGTTTCTATAGGCTGACCAGGTGGTGACCAGGGACGACGACGGAACGGGCGAGGGGACGCGGGGTGAGCGGCAGCCCCCGGCGGACCTCCAGGCGTTCGCCGTGCAGCTCCGCCGGATGAACGGCGAGGTGAACCGGCTGGTGCACGGCTTCGCGGCGAGCCAGGGCCTGCACCCGACGGACGTGCAGGCGCTGGCCGCGATCCTCGACGCCGACGGGCCCATGACGCCGGGGCGGCTGCGCGAGCACCTGGGGCTGACCTCGGGGGCGGTGACCGCCTGCGTGGACCGGCTGGAGCGCGCCGGTCACATCCGCCGGTCCCGCGAGAGCACCGACCGGCGGGTGGTCCACCTGCACTACGAGCCCGGGGCGCAGGCCGCCGCGCGCGCCTTCTTCCGGCCCCTGGCGACGGCGGCGGAGGCCGCCACCGGGCGGTTCACGCCGGAGGAGCTCCACGTGGCGCTGCGGTTCCTGACGGCGCTCAACGAGGAACTGGGTTTGGAGACCCCACCGCGGCGGTAAGCGGGTGCTTCCGGCGCGTCGGGGCCCCCGGTGCCGGAGTATCTCAATCATTAAGATAGTTTTCCGTTGAGACAGTAGACGGATCCCCCTCCCGCAGGAGAACCATGCCCTCCTTCCCGGTCCTCGCCCGGCGGCTGCTGCCCGCCCTCCTCATCGCCGTCTGGCTGGCCGTCGGAGGCGGTCTCGGCCCGTACGCCGGGAAGCTGGGCGAGGTCGCCACCAACGACCAGGCGGCGTTCCTCCCCGAGGACGCCGAGTCGACCCGCGTCCTGGACGCGCAGCGGGCGTTCCGCCAGGAGGAGTCGCTGCCCCTGGTCGTGGTGTGGACCGGGGACGGCGGGGGCGCCGTGGGCCCGGCCGGGCGGGAGGCCGCGACGCGGGCGCTCGCCTCCCTGGCGGGCACGCCCGGCGTGGTGGGCACGCCCTCCCCCGCCGTGCCGTCCGAGGACGGCGAGGCGCTGCAGGGCGCGCTCCGGCTCGCGCCCGACCTGGAGGACGAGCTGCCCGCCGTCCTCGAACGGGTCCGGGCCGCCGCCGGCGAGGTGCCCGGCACCCGGACCTGGCTGGCCGGCCCCGCGGCGACCCAGGCGGACCTGAGCGACGCGTTCGCCGGGATCGACGGGCTGCTGCTGGGCGTCGCCCTCGCGGCCGTCCTGTTGATCCTGCTGCTGGTGTACCGGAGCGTGCTGCTGCCGCTCGCGGTCATCCTGTGCGCGGTGTTCGCCCTGGCCCTGGCGTGCGCGGTGGTGTACCTCCTCGCCGACGCGGACGTGGTGCGGGTCGACGGCCAGGTGCAGGGCATCCTGTTCATCCTGGTCATCGGCGCGGCGACCGACTACGCCCTCCTGCTGGCCGCCCGCTTCCGGGAGGAGCTGGTCCTCCACGAGGACCGTCGCGCCGCGATGCGCGCGGCGCTCCGCCAGTCGTACGGGCCGATCGGGGCGAGCGCCGCCACGGTCGCCCTCGGCCTGCTGGCCCTGCTCCTGAGCGACCTCACGAACAACCGGGCGCTGGGGCCGGTCGGGGCCATCGGCATCGTCTGCGCCGTCCTGGGGTCGCTGACCTTCCTGCCCGCCGTGCTGGTGCTGCTGGGCCGGGCGGCGTACTGGCCGGCCGCTCCGAAGCGGGCCGCGGCGGGCGCCGGGCACGGTGTGTGGACGAAGGTGGCCGCCCTCGTCGACCGCGCCCCGCGCAGGGTGTGGGCGGGGACGCTCGCCGTGTTGCTGGCGGGCGCGGCGTTCGCGCCGGCGCTCACCGCGAAGGGCGTGCCGCTGGACGAGATCTTCGTCGACGACGCGCCGTCCGTCGCCGCGGGGAAGGTGCTCGGCGAGCACTTCCCCGGCGGCTCGGGCAACCCCGCCGTCATCGTGGCGGACGCCGCGGCGCTGCCCGCGGTGACCGCGGCGGCCGAAGGTGCCGACGGGGTCGACTCGGTCGCGCCGGTCACCGCGTCCGGGCGGCCCGGCGGCCCGCCCCTGGTCGTCGGGGGGCGGGTCCAGCTCAACGCCACCCTGGAGGCCGCGCCCGACAGCGACGCCGCGAAGGCGGCGCTGGTCCGGCTGCGGACCGCCGTCCACGCCGTACCGGGCGCGGGCGCCCTGGTGGGCGGCTACACGGCGCAGCAGTACGACACGCAGCGGACCGCCGAGCGGGACCGCGCGGTCATCGTCCCCGTCGTCCTGGTGATCATCCTGCTGATCCTGGTGGGGCTGCTGCGCTCGCTGCTGCTGCCGGTGCTGCTGGTGGCCACGGTGGCACTGAACTTCCTGGCGACCCTGGGCGTCTCGGCGCTGGTCTTCGAGCGGCTGCTCGGCTTCAGCGGCACGGACGCCTCGGTCCCGCTGTACGGGTTCGTGTTCCTGGTCGCGCTGGGCGTCGACTACAACATCTTCCTGATGTCGCGGGTCCGGGAGGAGACGCTCCACCACGGCACGCGGCAGGGCGTGCTGCGGGGGCTCACCGCGACCGGCGGGGTGATCACCTCGGCGGGCGTGGTGCTCGCCGCGACGTTCGCCGCGCTCGCGGTGATCCCGCTGGCGTTCCTGCTCCAGATCGCGTTCATCGTCGCCTTCGGCGTGCTCCTCGACACCCTGGTCGTCCGGTCGCTGCTCGTGCCGGCGCTGGTGCGGGACATCGGGCCGGTCTCCTGGTGGCCCGGCGCGCTCAGAACACGGACAGGCCCGTCAGGGTCGTGAACCGGTCGAGCGCGGCGACCCCGGCGACGGAGTTGCCGCGCTCGTCGAGGCCCGGGCTCCACACGCACAGCGTGCAGCGGCCCGGGACGACGGCGACGATGCCGCCCCCGACGCCGCTCTTGCCGGGCAGCCCGACCCGGTAGGCGAAGTCGCCGGCCGCGTCGTAGGTGCCGCAGGTCAGCATCACGGCGTTGACCTGCTTGGCCTGGCTGCGGCTGAGCAGCGACGAGCCGTCGGCGCGGATGCCGTGCCGGGCCAGGAACCCGGCGGCGCGGGCCAGGTCCGCGCATGAGGCCTCCAGGGAGCACTGGCGGAAGTACTGCTCCAGGAGGTCGGGGACGGGATTGCCGATGTTGCCGTAGGAGGCCATGAAGTACGCCAGGGCGGCGTTGCGGTCGCCGTGCGCGGCCTCCGACGCGGCGACTTCCCCGTCGAAGTCCAGCTCCGCGTTGCCGCTCTCGGCGCGCAGGAACGCGCGCAGCGCGCCGGACGCGTCGCCGGTCAGGGTGTGCAACCGGTCGGTGACGACGAGGGCGCCGGCGTTGACGAAGGGGTTGCGGGGGATGCCGTTCTCGTACTCCAGCTGGACGAGCGAGTTGAACGGGTTGCCGGACGGCTCGCGGCCCACGTGCTCCCACAGCGCCTCGCCCTCCAGGGAGAGGGCGAGGGCGAGGGTGAACGCCTTGGTGATGGACTGCGCGGAGAACGGGTGCCGCCAGTCCCCCACCCCGTAGACCGTGCCGTCGAGCTCCGCGACGGCCATGCCGAAGCGGCGGGTGTCGGCCTCGGCGAGCGCGGGGATGTAGTCCGCCGGCCGGCCCCGGCCCGGTCGGGCGGCGATGTCGGCCGCGATCTGGTCGAGGACGGGCTGGAAGGCGGGGGCCACGGCGGTGCTCACTTCGGCGGGTGCGGGGGCGGGGGCGTCCGCCCCATTGTGCCTCCCCCGTCCCCCGGGCCGGCGTGCGGGAGCCCGGCCCGCCGGGGGCCACCGCACGCCGGCGGCCGGGCCGTTCGGGCACCGGGCCGCTCAGGCGGCGAGCCCCTCCTCGGGGCGGAGCGCGGGGAGCACCCGGTCCGGGGTGAGGGGCAGTTCCCGGAAGCGGACGCCCGTGGCGTGGTGGACGGCGTTGCCGACGGCGGCGGCCGCGCCGACGGTGCCGATCTCGCCGACGCCCTTGCTGCCCATGGGGTTGAGGAGGCCGTCGTCCTCCTCGATCCAGTGCGCCTCCACCGCGGGCACGTCGGCGTGGGCGGGGACGTGGTAGGAGGCGAGGTCGCTCTCGGTGAAGTCGCCGTGGGCGGCGTCCATGGTGCTGTGCTCGGTCAGCGCCATCCCCAGGCCCATGACCATGCCGCCGATCAACTGGGAGCGGGCGGTGCGCGCGTTGAGGATGCGCCCGGCGGCGAAGACGCCCAGCATGCGCCGGAGGCGCACCTCGCCGGTGACCGTGTCGACCTGCACCTCGGCGAACTGGGCGCCGAAGGCGTGCCGCGCGTACGGGGGTGTGCGGCGGACCTCGTCGGTCGTGTCGGCGGTGGCCGTCAGCCCGTCGTCGGGCAGCGGCCCGCCGTGCCCGGCGACGGCGGTGGCCAGGGCGGCGCACGCCCGGTGGACGGCCCACCCCCAGGAAGCCGTGCCGGAGGAGCCGCCGGCGAGGGGCGCGCGCGGGAGGCGGGTGCTGCCGATCTCGATGCGCACCGCCTCCAGGGGCGCGGCGAGCGCGGCGGCGGCGACCTGGGCGAGGACCGTGCGGGCGCCGGTGCCGATGTCGGTCGCGTTGACGCGGACGGTGTACGTGCCGTCGGGGTGGGCGGTGGCGCTCGCGGCGCACGGCGACACGAGCACGGGGTAGGTCGAGGCGGCGACGCCGGAGCCGATGAGGAGGGGGCCCTCGCGGCGGGCGGCGGGCCGCGGGTCGCGGTCCTGCCAGCCGAAGCGGCGGGCGCCCTCGCGCAGGCACTCGACGAGGTGGCGGCTGCTGAAGGGACGGCCGCTGTCGGGCTCCGTGGCGGGGTCGTTGAGGATCCGCAGGTCGACGGGGTCCATGCCGAGGGCGTCGGCGAGCTCGTCCACGGCGGACTCCAGGGCGTACATGCCGGGGGTCTCGCCGGGGGCGCGCATCCAGGACGGGCTGGGCACGTCGAGGGGGACGACGCGGTGGGTGGTGAGGCTGTGCGGCGACCCGTACATGACGCGGGCGGGCACGGCGGCCTGCTCGACGAACTCGGTGACGCGCGAGGTGTGGGTGGTGACCTCGTGGCTGACGGAGACGAGGGTGCCGTCCGGTTCGGCGCCCAGGCGCAGCCGGTGCAGGGTCGGCGCGCGGTGCCCGGTGACGGACGGCAGGTGGCGGCGGGGCAGGGCCAGCTTGACGGGGCGGCCGGTGTGGATCGCGGCCATCGCCGCGAGGACGACGTGCGGGCGGGGGGTGCCCTTGCCGCCGAAGCCGCCGCCGACGTGTTCGGCGACGACGGTGACGCGGTCCTCGGGGAGGTCGAAGAGGGAGGCGAGGACGGCGCGGACGGCGTTGGCGCCCTGGCAGGAGTCGTACACGGTGAGCCGGCCGCCGGCGAAGTGGGCGGTCGCGGCGTGCGGCTCCATGGGGTGGTTGTGCAGCGGCGGCACGCGGTAGGCGACGTCGACGCGGACCGGGGCGGTGGCGAACGCGGCGGCGGCGTCGCCGCGTTCGCGGTGGGCGGGGTAGCCGCCGTTGGCCTTCTCGGGGGTGTACGCCTCGGGGTGGTCCTCGTCGAGGACGACGTCGTGCGGTTCGGGCCCGCCGCCGTGGCCGGCGCAGGCGACGCGGACGGCGGCGGCCACCGCGCGGGCGTTCTCCAGGGTGTCGGCGACGGCGAGGGCGACGTACCAGCCGCGGTGGGGGACGGCGTCGTACTGGAGCACGTCGAGCTCGGGGTCGTCGGGCGGGGCGGCGAAGCGGGGCGCGTTGAACGGGGTGAGGACGGCGAGGGCGCCGGGCTGGGCCATGGCGGCGGAGGTGTCGACGCGGGTGACGCGGCCGCAGGCGACGCCGACGGGGACGGGCCAGGCGTGGGCGCAGCCGGGCGGGGTGTGCTCGGCGGCGTAGCGGGCGGCGCCGGTGACCTTGTCGCGGCCCTCGATGCGCTCGGCGGGGGTGCCGAGGGAGTGCGGGGAGGCGGCCATGGGTGCTCCGGTTCTCCGGTCAGGTGCGGTGGGTGCCGGCGAGACCGCCGACGACGTCTTGGGCGAGCCGGTGGGCGAGGGGGACCTTGTACGCGTTGTCGCGGAGCGGCTCGGCGGCGTCCAGTTCGGCGGCGACGGCGCGGGAGACGTTCTCGGGGGTGGGAGCGGCGCCCAGGAGGGCGGCCTCGGCGCGGCGGGCGCGCCAGGGCCGGTGCGCGAGCCCGCCGAACGCCAGGCCCAAGCGGCGCACCGCGCCGCCGGCGTCGAGGTCGAGGACGGCGGCGACCGAGACGAGGGCGAAGGCGTAGGAGGCGCGGTCGCGGGCCTTGCGGTACGCGGAGGGCAGCCCGGCGGTGGCGGCGGGCAGGGTGACGGCGGTGATCAGTTCCCCGGGCCGGATGACGGTGTCCAGTTCGGGGTGGGCGCCGGGGAGCCGGTGGAAGTCGGTGACGGGCACGGTGCGTTCGCCGTCCGGGCCGTGGAGTTCCACGTCGGCGTCGAGGGCGGCGAGGGCGACGGCGAGGTCGGAGGGGTGGGTGGCGATGCACAGGGGCGAGTGGCCGAGCACCGCGTGGTCGCGGTGGACGCCGTCGCGGGCGCCGCAGCCGCTGCCGGGGACGCGCTTGTTGCAGGGTTTGGTGAGGTCCTGGAAGTAGGGGCAGCGGGTGCGCTGGAGGAGGTTGCCGCCGGTGGTGGCGGTGTTGCGGAGCTGTCCGGAGGCGCCGGAGAGGAGCGCGCGGGACACGGCGGCGTAGCGGGCGCGGACGAGGGGGTGCGCGGCGAGGTCGCTGTTGCGGACGGTGGCGCCGACGCGCAGGCCGCCGTCGGGGAGCTCCTCGACGGCGTCGAGCGGCAGGCGGCCGATGTCGACGAGGGTCTCGGGGGTCTCGACGCCGAGTTTCATCAGGTCGACGAGGTTGGTGCCGCCGGCGAGGTAGCGGGCGCCGGGGTGCGCGGCGTGGGCGGCGGTCGCCTCCTGGACCGTGCGGGCGCGGACGTACGCGAAGGGCCTCACCGGATCACGTCCTCGACGGCCTGGACGATGTGGGGATAGGCGCCGCAGCGGCAGAGGTTGCCGCTCATCCGCTCGCGGATCTCGTCCGGGGTGAGCGGGACGGGGCCCTGGGCGGGCGGCGCGTCCGGGTCGGTCGCCAGGGAGGGGTGGCCGGCGGCGGCCTCGTCGAGCATGCCGAGGGCGGAGCAGAGCTGGCCGGGGGTGCAGTAGCCGCACTGGAAGGCGTCGCGGTCGAGGAACGCCTGCTGGAGCGGGTGGAGCCGGTCGCCGCCGTCCTGGGCGACGCCTTCGACGGTGGTGACGTCGCAGCCGTCGAGGGCGACCGCGAGGAGCAGGCAGCCGTTGGCGCGGCGCCCGTCGACGAGGACGGTGCAGGCGCCGCACTGGCCGTGGTCGCAGCCCTTCTTGGCGCCGGTCAGGCCCAGCCCCTCGCGCAGCGCGTCGAGGAGGGTGGTGCGGTGGTCGACGGTGAGCGCGCGGAGCGTTCCGTTCACCCGCAGGGTGACCTCGGAGTGGTACGCGTCGGGCGGGGGCGTCGTCGGCTGCACGGGGCTGGGCCTTTCCGGTGGTGGGGTGGGAGGCGGGGGCCGGTCAGCCGCTCCGCTCGTCTCCGGTGTCCCCCCCGATCCCGGTGTCCCCCACGTACCCCCGGTCCCCCTCGCCCTCCTCGCTCGGCTCGGGTATGAGGTGGACGGCGGCCTCCTCGGCGGACGCGGCCCCGCCGTCGATGCCCACGTCCCGGCCCACGACGTCCTTCTCCGTGTCGGTGTGGGCGCCCTCGTCGGGCGCGACGAGCCGGCCCGACCGGTCCTGGCCGACCTGGTCGTCGTACGGCTCGCCCATGCCGCCGGGCAGGTCGCCGATGCCGTCGGAGGCCGCCTCGGCGTCGTCGGTGCGCAGGGCGGGGTCGGGAACCTCCCGGGACAGCCGCCGGTCGAGGGACTCGCCCTCGCGCTGCTCGCGGGCGGTGGTGCCGACGTCGTCGGCGGCGAGGGGCCGCTCCGGGGGCGAGTAGCCCTCCTCGTACGGGTTGGTGGCGCGGTCGGAGAGGGTGTCCTCGTCGTCGAGGATCCCGTGGTCCTCCAGGATCTCGCGGTCGTCGGTGGGGTCGGGCTGGTAGACCTCGTCGCCCATCGTCTCTTCGGTTCCCATGGCTGGCTCCCGGTCTGCTGCGGTTTCGCCTCCTCCGCGTATCCAGCCTGGACCAGGTCACACTTCCCGGCACCCGCGCGCGGTGCAAACGGGCGCCGGGCCCGCGCACGCGCACCGCCCCCGCACGGTGGCGTGCGGGGGCGGTGCGGCGCCGGCGGCCGGCCGGTTCAACGCTTGAAGGCGTCCTTGGCCTTCCGGCCCGCCTCGCGCAGGTCGGCCTGGGCGCGCTCGGTGCGGCCCTCGGCGGCCATGTCCTCGTTCCCGACCGCGCGGCCCACGTTCTCCTTGACCGCCCCCTTGGCCTGCTGGACCTTGGCGGGCGTCTTCCGTTTCGCGGACATGGTGCGTACTCCCTGTTCGTCGCTTCCCGGACGGGATACGCCTGCCCCGGTCCGGAGCGGTCACACCGGGGCGCCCGCTCGCGGCCGGCCCCGTCAGCGCACCCCCTCCTGCGTACGCCGTACGCACTCCGTGACGACGGCCCCCAGCGTGCCGTGCCGCCGCAGCAGCCGGCGCTGGACGCGGGCGCCGTTGCCGCCGCTCAGCAGGTCGTCGAGGGACTTGCGGGCGCGGGCGTGGTCGCCGTTGTCGTCGAGCGCCTCCTCGACGTGCCGGAACAGCGCCCGGACGACGTGCTCGGCCGGGGCGGGCCGCATGGTGTGCGGGTGGACCAGCTCGCCGTCCAGCCCGGACCGGGCGGCCCGCCAGGCGGCGGCCCTCAGCAGCCCGATGCCGTGGTCCTCGGGCGGCCGGCCCTCCCTCCAGTGCCGCGCGGCCGTGTCGACGAGGGCCCGGGCGAGCGTCGCGACGAGGACGGTCGTCGAGGCGTCCAGGCAGACGTCGGCGGCGCGGATCTCCACCGTCGGGTAGTGCCGGGAGAGCCGGGCGTCGAAGTAGACCATCCCCTCGTCCTGGAGGACTCCCGTGGCGAGCAGGTCGCGCACCCGCCGGTGGTAGCCGTCGGCGGAGCCGAACAGCTCCACCGGCCCCACCGACGGCAGGCGGCCCCACACGCGGCTGCGGTAGCTGTGGTAGCCGCTGTCCCCGCCCTGCCAGAAGGGCGAGTTGGCGCTCAGCGCGACCAGTACCGACAGCCACGGCCTGATCCGGTCGAGCACGGCCACGCCCTCCTCGTCGGAGGTGACCGAGACGTGGACGTGGCAGCCGCAGGTGAGCTGCTCCAGGGCGGTCAGCCCGAAGTGCTCCTGGATCCACCGGTAGCGCCTGCCCTCGGTGACGGCGGGCCCCACGGGCAGCGGCGAGGTCGCCAGCGCCACGACGGCGGCGCCCGCCTCGGCGGCGAGCCGCGCCGCACCGGCGCGGCACCGCTCGATCTCTTCGGCCACCTCGCCCATGGTGGTCCGGGGCACCGTCCCGAACTCGAGCTGCTGGCCGTGCAACTCCTTGGTGAAGGCGTGGGCCCGCCCCTGGTGGTGCCTGGCCGCGATGGCCAACACCTCTTCGGAGAGCGCGCGCGGCTCCCCCGATCGCGGGTCCACGAGGAGGAGTTCCTCCTCCACTCCGACACTGCGCAAAAGAACCCGCCTTTCCGATCGCATCCTCGGGGGACAACTGACGGAACTGCCGGACTCGCCGGATCTGCTGGACTGCGGACGTACTGGGTCTCCGACGTGCTGGACGCACCATCATCCCCGGTGCGGCGGGCGTGCGCACGGCCCCGGAAGCCGCTCGCGGGGATCTGGCGGGTTCCCGTCGCACCCGGCCGGAAGGGCCGGTGGCCGCCCGCCCCGCGGTGGACCCGGTACGCCGCGCCCCGCCCCGGCACGGCGGCGGGCGGGGCGGGGGAAACCCGGGCGCGACCGGGGCGTTCGGCGTGCCAGAATCCCCCGCATGCCGATTCGCTACCCCCGTCCCCTGCGCCCCGGCGACCGGATCGCCGTCACGTCCCCGTCGAGCGGGGTGTCCGAAGAGCTCCGCGCGCGGCTCGACGTGGCGGTCCGCGCGGTGGAGGCACGCGGGTACGAGGTCGTGGTGGGCGACTGCATGGACGGCTCCGGGCACCTCAGCGCCCCGGCCGCCGACCGCGCGGCCGAGCTGACGGCGATGCTGACCGACCCGGACGTGCGGGCCGTCGTGCCGCCGTGGGGCGGGGAGACGGCGATCGACCTCGTCCCGCTGCTCGACTGGGACCGGCTGCGGGACGCCGAACCGACCTGGTTCGTGGGCTTCTCCGACGTCTCGACCCTCATCACCCCGCTGACCCTGCTCACCGGCACGGCCACGCTCCACGGCAACAACCTCATGGACACCCCGTACCGGACGCCAAAGGGGCTGCTGTCCTGGCTGGACGTGGTGGCGCTGCCGGAGGGCGGCCGGTTCGCGCAGACCCCGCCGGGCCGCCACCGCTCCTCCGGCTGGGACGACTGGGCGGCCGACCCGCACGCCGACACGCTGGCGTTGGACGCCGCCGGCACGTGGACGCGGCTGGACGGCGACGGCGACGTGGACGTCGAGGGGCGCCTGATCGGCGGCTGCGTCGACACGCTGTGCCACCTCGCCGGGACCCCGTACGGGGACGTGCCCGCGTTCGCCCGCGCCCACGCCCCCGAGGGGCTGCTCGTGTACGTGGAGGTCTGCGAGGACGACGCGTTCGGCGTCTGCCGCGCCCTGCACGGGATGCGGCTCGCCGGGTTCTTCGACGCCGCCAACGCCGTCCTGATCGGCCGCACGTCGGCGCCCGACTCGCCGTCGCTGACGCAGGCCGAGGCGGTGCTGGACGCGCTGGGGCCGCTGGGCGTCCCGCTGATCGCGGACGTGGAGTGCGGTCACGTGCCGCCGTACCTGCCGCTCGTCAACGGGGCCCGTGGCCGGGTCGTCCACACGGCGACCCGGCACGAGCTGACGCAGGTCCTGGACTGACCGGCCGGCGGCTCGGGGGCCGCCGGCCGGTCCGGCCGCGGCGCCTCAGACGATCGGCGGCTGGGCCAGCCGTACGAGCTCCAGGGCCTGCTCCGGGAACCAGGCGCCCGCCTTGGGGTCGACCATGCCGCGGGCGGGGTCCTCGGGGCCGGGGGTCCCGCGCAGGCACAGGCCGTCCGACTCGCCGGGGATCTTGATCCAGAGGCGCGCGTCGTGGAGCGGCTCGCCGGTGCGGGTCGTCGGGCGGGCGCCCAGGCCGCGGTCCGGCGGGTTGCACCACTCCTGCGGGTCCGGGTAGACGCCGGCGGGCGCGGTCCAGGGGCCGCGGCCGTTGCGGCTGGAGTCGGTGACGAAGTGCTTCATCCGCGCCGGGTCGGTGCGCACGTGCTCGGCGATCCAGGCGTCGGCCTCGGCGGGCGGCGTCCACTGGTCGGGGCAGTGCGCCGCGTCGCCGCCGTCGGCCGCGTACGCCAGGCAGGCGGAGATCAGCTTGCCGTAGCGGACGTTGGCCGCGTCGGTGTGGTAGTTCGAGACGTTCAGGTAGAAGCCGGTGGCGTCGTCGACGCCGCCCTTGAGGAGGCGGGGCACGAGGGAGCGGACGCCGTGCCAGCCGGGGTGCCCGGCGTCGAGGTAGACCTTGGTGCGGGGCAGCCCGGCGAGGAGGGAGGCGGCGTACCGGACCTCGGTGTAGCGGGCGGCGGTACGGGTGCCCTGGGCGTCGTCCTGGCCGCAGTCGGAGGGCAGCAGCGCGAGGGAGTCGGGTTCGAGGACGACGATCGCCTGGCGACCGCCGATGGCGCGGGCGACGGCGTCGACCCACGCCTGGTACTCGGCGGTGGTGGAGGCACCGCCACCCGAGTAGTTGGAGCAGTCGCGGCCGGGGATGTTGTACAGGGCGAGCACCGGGACGGTGCCCTCGCGGGCGGCCTTGCGGACGACGGCGCGGACCTCGTCGTGGACCTCCTGCGGCGTCCCGGCGTGGTACCAGACGGCCTGCGGGGTGCGGACCATGCGCAGCAGCCCGACCGCGTCGGTGAACCGCCCCTCCCGTACGAGCTCCTTCACCTGGGTGAGGGCGCCCGGGTTGGGGGCGGGGACGTGCAGGGCGGTGCCGCGGGCGGACGGCGCGGCGCCCTCCCGCGCGGCGACGCCCTCCTGGGCGGCGGCGGGGCCGGTGAGGAGGCCGGCGGTCAGGGCGAGCGGGAGGGTCAGCAGGGCGGCGGCGGCTCTGAGGCGGCCGCGGGCGCGGGTGCGCAGGCTCATGGACAGCCCTTCGTCATGGGTCGGAGGAGGCTTGGGAGCGCTCCCACCGAGACTCCCGCCCGTCCCGTGCGCCCGTCAAGGCCCTTACACCGCAGGAGTCGCGAAGGAGCGGGCCGGAGGCCGGGCGCGGCCCGTCCGGGCCGGAGCCGCCGACCGGCGCTGGGTCCTCTCCGCCCGGCCCGGCACCCCGGACCGGGCCAAGGGGCCGTCTCCCGGACGAAGGGTCAGGCGGCCGGCTCCATCCGGCCGTCGGTGGCGGTCGGCCCGTCGTGGTGGATCGGGGTGCGGGCGCCGGTCAGGGAGGCGCCGCTGCCGCCCCGGCGGTCGGCGACGATCTCGGCGCCGATCGACAGGGCCGTCTCCTCCGGGGTGCGGGCGCCCAGGTCGAGGCCGATCGGCGAGCGCAGGCGGGCCAGCTCGCGCTCGGTGACGCCGGCCTCGCGCAGCCGCCGCACGCGGTCCTCGTGGGTGCGGCGGGACCCCATGGCGCCGACGTACGCGACGGGGAGGCGCAGGGCGCGCCGGAGGAGCGGGATGTCGAACTTGGCGTCGTGGGTGAGGACGCACAGCGCCGTGCGGGCGTCGACCTCGGTGGCGTCCAGGTACTCGTGCGGCCAGGCGACGGCGATCTCGTCCGCCTCGGGGAAGCGGGCGGGGGTCGCGAAGACCGGGCGGGCGTCGCAGACGGTCACGTGGTAGCCGAGGAACTTGCCGACGCGGACGAGCGCGGAGGCGAAGTCGACGGCGCCGAAGACGATCATGCGGGGCGGCGGGACGCTCGACTCGACGAGCAGGGTGAGCGGCTGCCCGCACCGGGCGCCCTCCGCGCCGACGGTGACCGTACCGGTGCGGCCGGCGTCCAGCAGGGCGCGGGCCTCGGCGGCGGCCGTACGGTCCAGTTCGGGATGGCCGCCCAGGCCGCCCTCGTACGCGCCGTCGGGCCGTACGAGGAGGGCCGTGCCCATCAGCTCGCGCGGGCCGTCGACGACGCGGACGAGGGCCGCGGCCCGCCCGCCCGCGGCGGCGGCCAGCGCGTCGGGGTAGACCCCGCCGCGGACCGGGGTGACGAGGACGTCGATGACCCCGCCGCAGGTCAGGCCGACCGCGAAGGCGTCCTCGTCGCTGTAGCCGAAGCGTTCGACGACGGTCTCGCCGTCCTCGATCGCCTGCCGGCACAGTTCGTAGACGGCCCCCTCCACACAGCCGCCGGAGACCGAGCCGATCGCGGTGCCGTCGCGGTCCACGGCGAGCGCGGCACCGGGCAGCCGGGGCGCGCTGCCGGTGACCGCCACGACCGTGGCGACGGCGCACGCGCGTCCCTGCTCGACCCACGGGCCGAGCTCGTCGGCGATGTCCAGCATGGCGGCCTCCTTGGCTGCGAAACGGTGGTGGGGAGGGGGCGGGACCGTCAGTGTCCGGCGCCGGTGGCGAAGTAGAGGACGAACACCGCGGAGAGGATCCACATCAGGGCGCTGGGCTCGCGCCACCTGCCCTGTGCGGCCTTGATCGCGCAGTGGGCGATGACACCGGCGCCGACCCCCGTGGTGATCGTGTACGTGAACGGCATCAGCACGACCGTCAGGAAGACCGGCACGGCCACCGACCAGTCGCCCCAGTCGACGTGGCGGGCGTTCTGCAGCATCATCGCGCCGATCACGACCAGGGCGGCGGAGGCGACCTGGCCGGGGACGAGCTGGGTGAGCGGGGTGAAGAACAGGCAGGCGGCGAAGAGCAGGCCGGTGACCGAGGAGGACAGGCCGGTGCGGGCGCCCTCGCCGACACCGGTCGCGGACTCGATGAACACGGTCTGGCCGGAGGCGCTGGTGACGCCGCCGACCGCCCCGCCCGCCCCGTCGATGAACAGCGCCTTGTTGAGGCCGGGCATCCGGCCGCGGGCGTCGGCGAGCCCGGCCTCCTGGCCGACGGCGATGATGGTGGCCATCGCGTCGAAGAAGCCGGCCAGCACCAGCGTGAAGACGATCGTGCCGACGGTGGCGTAGCCGAGCTGCTCCCAGCCGCCGAACTCGACCTGCCCGAGGAGCGAGAAGTCCGGCATGGAGACGATGCCGCCGTGCAGGACGGGCGGCCGGCCGCCCCACGCCGTCTCCTCGATCAGGCCGGTCGCGGTGGCGGCGACGGAGGCGACCGTGCCGACGGCGATGCCGAGGAGGATGGCGCCGGGGACCTTGCGGGCCTGGAGCATGAAGATCAGCAGCAGGGTGACGGTGAACAGGACGACCGGCCAGCCGGTGAGCGAGCCGCCGACGCCGAGGGTGACGGGGCCGCCGCCCTGGCCCTTGCCGACGAAGCCCGCGTTGACGAAGCCGATCATCGCGATGAAGAGGCCGATGCCCATCGTGATGCCGTGCTTCAGGGCCAGGGGTATCGCGTTCATGATGACTTCGCGGACGCCGGTGACCACCAGGAGGCAGATCACCGCGCCGTAGACGACGCACATGCCCATGGCCTGCGGCCAGGTCATGTGGGGCGCGACCTGGGTGGAGACGACGCCCGCGACGCTGAGGCCCGCCGCCAGCGCGAGCGGGACCCTGCCGATAAGGCCCATCGCCAGGGTGGTGACCGCCGCCGCGAGGGCGGTGGCCGTGATCAGGGCGGGCTGGCTCAGCTCGTTCCCGAGCACGTCCGCGCCGCCGAGGAGCAGCGGGTTGAGCAGGAGGATGTACGCCATGGCCATGAAGGTCGTGACGCCGCCGCGCACCTCGCGCGCGACGGAGGATCCTCTGCGGGTGATGTGAAAGTACCGGTCGGGCCAAGACCGTCCGGCGGGGACGCGTGAGCCGTCGCCCGCGTCCTTCGACGCGGTCTCCGGCTCCACTGACGACTGGGTCATGGTGCCTACTCCCAAGGTTCACAGGGGCACCCGCGGGGCTCCGGTTCCGGGCCCCGTGCGCGGGATTTGGGATGCTGCCTGGCTGCACGACCCGGGGGACGGCCCGAGACGAACGGGGTGGTGCGTGGGGGGCTCCGGGCGGCGCGGGCCGCGGACCTGTGACGTTCCCGGTGGAGGCGCGCCGCCCGGAGGGCCGTGGGGTGCGGGGGGAGGGACCCCCCGCGGTCATGCCGTGCCGGTGAGGTGCTCGGGGCGCACCGGCGTCCTGTTCAGCTCCAGCCCCGTCGCGTTCCGGATCGCCGCGAGGACGGCCGGGGTGGACGACAGGGTCGGGGCCTCGCCGATGCCGCGCAGCCCGTAGGGGGCGTGCTCGTCGGCGAGTTCGAGCACGTCGACGGGGATCGTCGGCGTGTCGAGGATGGTGGGGATGAGGTAGTCCGTGAAGGAGGGGTTCTTCACCTTCGCGGTCTTCGGGTCGACGACGATCTCCTCCATGAGCGCCATGCCCAGGCCCTGGGTGGTGCCGCCCTGGATCTGGCCGACGACGGACAGCGGGTTGAGGGCCTTGCCGACGTCCTGGGCGCAGGCCAGCTCGACGACCTTGACGAGGCCCAGTTCGGTGTCCACCTCGACGACGGCGCGGTGGGCGGCGAACGAGTACTGGACGTGGCCGTTGCCCTGGCCGGTGAGCCGGTCGAAGGGCTCGGTGGGGCGGTGCCGCCACTCGGCCTCGACCTCGACGACCTCGTCCTCCAGGACGTCCGCCAGGTCGGCGAGGACCTCGCCGTTGTCGGTGACGACCTTGCCGTTCTCCAGGAGCAGCTCGGCGTGGGCCCAGGCCGGGTGGTAGGTGCCGAACTTGCGGCGGCCCAGCTCCAGGACCTTCTCCCGGACCAGTTCGCAGGAGTTCTTCACGGCGCCGCCGGTGACGTACGTCTGGCGGGAGGCGGAGGTGGAGCCGGCGGAGCCGACGCGCGTGTCGGCGGGGTGGATCGTCACCCGGGTGACCCCCAGTTCCGTACGGGCGATCTGGGCGTGGACGGTGACGCCGCCCTGGCCGACCTCCGCCATCGCGGTGTGGACGGCGGCGACGGCCTCGCCGTTGACGACCTCCAGGCGCACCCGGGCGGTGGAGTAGTCGTCGAAGCCCTCCGAGAAGCCGACGTTCTTGATGCCGACGGCGTAGCCGACGCCCCGGACGACCCCCTCGCCGTGCGTCGTGTTGGACAGGCCGCCGGGCAGGGCGCGCACGTCGGCCCCCTCGGTGCTCTCCCACTGGCGCTCCGGCGGCAGCGGGCGGGCCTTGACCCGGCGCAGCAGCTCGGCGACCGGGGCCGGGGAGTCGACGCGCTGCCCGGTCGGCATGACCGTCCCCTGTTCCATGGCGTTGAGCCGGCGGAACTCGACCGGGTCCATGTCGAGCTTCGCGGCGAGCTTGTCCATCTGCGCCTCGTACGCGAAGCACGCCTGGACGGCGCCGAAGCCGCGCATGGCGCCGCAGGGCGGGTTGTTGGTGTAGAGGGCGAGCGCCTCGATGTCGACGGCGTCGATGGCGTACGGGCCGGCGGAGAGGGAGGCGGCGTTGCCGACGACGGCCGGGGAGGCGGAGGCGTAGGCGCCGCCGTCCAGCACGATCCGGCACTTCATGTGGGTGAGCCTGCCGTCCTTGGTGGCGCCGTGCTCGTAGTGCAGCTTCGCCGGGTGGCGGTGGACGTGTCCGAAGAACGACTCGAAGCGGTTGTAGACGATCTTGACGGGCTTGCCCGTGCGCAGGGCCAGCAGGCAGGCGTGGATCTGCATCGACAGGTCCTCGCGGCCGCCGAAGGCGCCGCCGACGCCGGAGAGCGTCATGCGGACCTTCTCCTCGGGCAGGCCGAGGACGGGGGCGATCTGGCGGAGGTCGGAGTGCAGCCACTGCGTGGCGACGTACAGGTCGACCCCGCCGTCCTCGGCGGGCACGGCCAGACCGGACTCCGGGCCGAGGAACGCCTGGTCCTGCATGCCGAAGGTGTACTCGCCCTCGACGATCACGTCGGCCCGCGCGCGGGCCGCCCCGACGTCGCCGCGGACGATCGGCTGGCGGTGCAGGACGTTCGGGTGCGGGACGTGGTCGGCGTGGTGGTCGTCGCGGTCCGGGTGCAGGACCGGCGCGCCGGGGGCGAGGGCGGACGCCTCGTCGGTGACGACGGGCAGCTCCCGGTACTCGACCTTGATCTTGGCGGCGGCGCGCCGCGCGGTCTCGGGGTGGTCGGCGGCGACCACGGCGACGGGTTCGCCGTGGTGGCGTACGACGCGGTGGGCGAGGACCGGGGTGTCGCGGATCTCCAGGCCGTAGTGCCTCACCGCGGTCGGCAGGTCGTCGTGGGTGAGGACGGCGTACACGCCGGCCTGGGCGAGGGCCTCGGAGGTGTCGATGGAGACGATCTCGGCGTGGGCGACGGGCGACCGGAGGATCTGGCCCCACAGCATGTCCTCGTGCCACATGTCGGACGAGTAGGCGAACTCGCCGGTGACCTTGAGGGTGCCGTCGGGGCGGAGGGTGGACTCGCCGATGCCGCCCCTGGTGCCCTGGGAGCCCTGGGTGACCTGGGTGGGGGTGCCGGCCGGGGCCGCGGCGGCCCGGGTGTTCTGCGCCGTGGTCATGGGGGTCAGACCGCCTCTCCCTGACGTTCCTGGCGGGCGGCCGCCAGGCGGACGGCGTCCAGGATCTTCTCGTAGCCGGTGCAGCGGCAGAGGTTGCCGGAGAGCGCCTCGCGGATGTCCTCGTCCGTCGGGGACGGGTTGCGCTCCAGCATCTCGTCGGCCGCGACGAGCAGGCCCGGGGTGCAGAAGCCGCACTGGACGGCGCCCGCGTCGATGAACGCCTGCTGGATGGGGGCGAGCGCCGCGTGCGGGGAGGGGGCGCCCTCTCCGGGCCGCGGGCCGGTGCCGTGCGCGGACCAGCCCTTGGCGTCCTCCGGGCTCGTGCCGTGGGCCCCGGAGGCGCCGGAGCCGCCCTCGGCGCGCTGCCGGGCGTAGTCGGCGAGGCCCTCGACGGTGACGACCTCGCGGCCCTCGACCTGGCCCGCGGCGACGAGGCACGAGCAGACGGGGACGCCGTCGAGGCGGACGGTGCACGAGCCGCACTCGCCCTGCTCGCAGGCGTTCTTGGAGCCGGGGAGGCCGAGGCGCTCCCGCAGGACGTAGAGGAGGGACTCGCCCTCCCAGACGTCGTCGGCCTGCTGCGGACGGCCGTTGACCGTGAAGTGGACGCGCATGGTCATGCCGCTCCTTCGAGTGTGCGGGCGCTGCCGCGGTACTGTTCCCAGGTCCAGCCGAGGGTGCGGCGGGCCATGATGCCGACGGCGTGCCGCCGGTACCGGGCGGTGCCGCGTACGTCGTCGATCGGGTTGCAGGCGGCGGAGGCCAGCTCCGCGAACTGCTTGGCGATCGACGGGGTGATGATCTTGCCGTTGTCCCAGAAGCCGCCCTCTTCCAGCGCGGCGTTCAGGAACTCCTCGGCCTCCCGCGCCCGGATCGGGGTGGGGGCCGCGGAGCCGATGCCCGTGCGGACCGTGCGGGTCTCCGGGTGGAGGGCGATGCCGAAGGCGCAGACCGCGATCACCATGGCGTTGCGGGTACCCACCTTGGAGTACTGCTGCGGGCCGTCGGCCTTCCGGATGTGGACGGCCCTGATGAGCTCGTCCGGCTGGAGGGCGTTGCGCTTCACGCCCGTGAAGAACGCGTCGATGGGGATGAGGCGGGTGCCGCGCACCGACTCGACCTCGACCTCGGCCCCGGCGGCGAGCAGCGCGGGGTGGGCGTCCCCGGCGGGGGACGCGGTGCCGAGGTTGCCGCCGACGCCGCCGCGGTTGCGGATCTGCGGCGAGGCGACGGTGTGGGAGGCCAGGGCGAGGCCGGGCAGCTCGGCCCGCAGGTGCTCCATGATGCGGGCGTACGGGACGGAGGCGCCCAGCCGGACGGTCTCCTCGCCGACCTCCCACTCGCCGAGCGGCTCGACGCGGTTGAGGTCCAGGAGGTACTCGGGCCGCCGGTGGTCGAAGTTGATCTCGACCATGACATCGGTGCCACCCGCGATGGGCACAGCCGTGGGGTGCTCCGCCTTGGCGGCGAGCGCCTCCTCCCAGCTGGCGGGGCGAAGGAAGTCCATGAGTGGCTCTCTTTGATCGGTGTGACCGGGATGTCCACCGGGGCTCGGGGACGGCCGGCCCTGGGGTGTTCCTGTGGTGTTCACGCTTGACGGGCTCAGTACACCCACCCGTGCTCCGCCCGGTGCAGTCACCGAAAACATGAAGGAATTGGCTGGCGGCGCCCACCGTCTTGTAGATTCGAACGAAAGACGGGGATCGGTAACCTCTTCGTTTTCCCCCGGAAACGGTGACGCGGGTCACCGTTTCCGACGAGACACCACGAGAAGGATCGGCGGCAAGGACATGCGGCTGCGCGCACTGCTGGAGACCGACGCGCTGGGGCTGCGGCTGCTCGGCGGCGAGGACGAGCTCGACCGCGCCGTGCGCGGCGTCATGACCACGGACCTCAGGGACCCCAGCCGCTACCTGTCCGGCGGTGAGCTGGTCCTCACCGGCCTGGCGTGGCGGCGGGACGCGGCGGACTCCGAGCCGTTCGTGCGGATCCTGGCGGCCGCCGGAGTGGCGGGGCTCGCGGCCGGCGAGGCGGAGCTGGGCGCCGTCCCGGACGACCTCGTGCAGGCGTGTTCGCGCCACCGGCTGCCCCTCTTCGCGGTCCACGAGTCCGTCGCGTTCGCGAAGATCACGGAACATGTCGTTCGACAGGTGTCCGGGGAGCGCGCCGGGGACCTCGCCGCGGTCGTCGACCGGCACCGGCGGCTGATGACCTCCGGTCCGGCCGGCGGCGGGCCCGAGGTCGTCCTCGACCTGCTCGGCTCCGACCTGGACCTGCGCGCCTGGGTCCTGTCTCCGACCGGGCGGCGCGTCGCGGGCGCCGGCGCGCCGCTGCCCGCCGACGTGGCCTCCGCCCTCGCCGGCGAGCACCTGGCCGCGGCCCGCGCCGGGCGGCGCGGCCCGCACCGGGCGCAGGTCGGGGGGACCACGTACTCGCTCTTCCCGATCCGCAACACCGGACGCGGCGCCGCACCGGCGGCCCGGGACGTGCGCGAGACGGTGTTGTCGGACTGGCTGCTCGCCGTGGAGGCGGACGCCGGTGACTGGCCGGCGGCGCGGCTGGACCTGCTCCAGGGCGTCACGCAGCTGATCGCCGTGGAGCGCGACCGCCGGGACGCCGCGCGCACGGTACGGCGCCGGCTCGCCCAGGAGGTGCTGGAGCTGGTGCAGGCGGGCGCCGCGCCCGCGGAGGTCGCGGCCCGGCTGCGGGTGGCCGCGCCGGTCCTGCTGCCCGGGCTGGGTACGGCCCCGCACTGGCAGGTCGTCGTGGCGCGCGTCGAGTGGAGCGGGGACGGCGCCGTCGAGGCGGGTCCGGTCGCGCAGTCGCTGCTGGAGGAGGTGCTGGTCGACCCGGCGGCGACGGGGGCGGACCCGGCCGACCGGATCGCCGTGGCGCACTCCGGGGACGAGGCGATCGCGCTCGTACCGCTGCCGGTCGCCGACCCGGCGCCCGCGTCCGACGAGGACACCGCGGCGGACGGCGGGGCGGAGCGGCCGGGCACCGGGGCGGCGGCGGACGGCGCCGGGCCCGGGCTGCACGCGGAGCGGCTGCTGGCCGCCGTGCGGGCGCCGCTGTCGGCGGGCCTCGCCGACGACGGGCGGCTCACGCTGGGCGTCAGCGCGACCGTGCACTCGGCGGAGGGGCTGCGCGGCGCCCTGGAGGAGGCCCGGCACGCCCGCCGGGTCGCGGCGGCGCGCCCCGGCCGGGTCTGCGCGGCGGGCCACCACGAGCTGGCGTCGCACGTGCTGCTGCTGCCGTTCGTCCCGGACGACGTGCGCCGCGCGTTCACGGCACGGCTCCTGGACCCGCTGCGCGACTACGACCGGCGCCACCGGGCGGAGCTGATCCCCACCCTGGAGGCGTTCCTCGACTGCGACGGCTCCTGGACGCGCTGCGCGACCCGGCTGCATCTGCACGTCAACACGCTGCGGTACCGCGTGGGCCGCATCGAGCAGCTGACGGATCGCGACCTGTCGCGCCTGGAGGACAAGCTGGACTTCTTCCTGGCGCTGCGCATGTCCTGACGCCGCGGCGGGCGGTCCGCCGGAGCGGGCGCGAAGCGGACGGGCCCGTCGAGGACCCGTCCGCGCGGACCGGCGGGGACCCGGCGGACGAGGTCGCGGGAAGGGGTCCGTCCCCCACCGGGTCGCCGTCGCCCGTACGAAGACGGGGGCGGCGAGCGCGGCGATGGCCCGGGCCCCGGGCGCCGGCTCGGGAGGACGACACCGAGCACGGCGACGGCCCGGGCCCCGGGGGCGCCGCCGAGCACGGCCGTGCCGACCGTGTGCGCGGCGGGTGCGACGAGCGCGGTCCGGTCGCGGGGACGGCCCGGTCGGCGGGGGCGGTGGCGAAGGTGCGCGCCGCCGTGGACCGCACCGCCCGGCCCCCGGCGGGCGGCAGTGGCGGCTTGACGGAACGGACCGGCTCCCCGGCCCCTCCCCCGGCCGCCGGGGGGCACCGGCGGCCGGGTCGCACGGGGCGCCGCCCGGGCGGGCCGCCGTGCCGCCGCCCGCGTCGCGTCACGCGCGCGTGCACCCCGGCCGCGGCGGGCCGGCGCTGCTCGCCCCGGACGCGCCCCGCGCCGCCGCGCGGCCGCGCGGGGCACGGTTGCCGCCGTGCCGCCGCGGGCGGTGTGTCCCGGCCGGGCGGCGCGCCGCGGGGCGGGGCCCGGTGGTCGCCGCGTCTCCCGCGCCCCGCCGGCCGCCGTCAGCCGCGGCGGCCACGCAGGGGTTCACCTTTTCGACGGAACGTCACCCGCCGCCACCCACGGGTTCCCGCCCCCTCGACGGTGGCGATCACCTGGCGCTGCCGCCCCCGGGCGGCGGCGCGCCCCGCGACCCCGCCGGCAGGTGATTGTGAATCAATTCACTCGACCCCTTGGCCGGGTGTGCGTTTCCGTGCTGTGATGCGTCCGGACTCAACAGCCCAACGGTGCGCTCGGGGAGGGCAATGTGGCGCATACCGCCATGTCTGGTTCCGGAACGACCGAAGGTGACGATCCTCTCCAGACCGCGGTATGGCGGCTGCGCTCCCGCGCCTGCTGGACCGACGCGGCCGCCCTGCTCGCCCCCGGCGCCGACGACCCGCCCGTCGCGGTGCAGCGGGCCGCGCTGCTGATCGAGCGGTGCCTCTACACGGAGACGGGGTGGGCGGAGGCCGAGGACGCGCTGCGCGCCGCCGAGGCCGTGGCCCAGGCCGACGACGACCGCGGCGCAGCCGCCTGCGAGCGCGGCTACCTGGCGTACGCGGCGACGCTGCACGGCGTACGCGACCGGGCGGACGAGGCGCGGGCGGCGCTCGGCCGGGCGGCGGCGCTGCTCGGGCCGTCCTCGCCGGGGCGCGCGCTGCTGGACTTCCGGCGCGGGCTGCTCTCCCAGTACCTCGCGGACGCGCCGCAGGCCGCCCGCGCCGCGTACCGGCGGGCCCACGCGGCGGCGACCGCGCAGGGCGACACGCTCCTGATGTCGTTCACCTGGCGCCACCTGGCCGGACTCGCGCTGCGCGAGGGCGAACTCGCCGAGGCCCGGCACGGGTTCGCGGAGTCGCTGCGGCTGCGCGAGGAACTGGGCTACCTGGTGGGCACGGCCCCGGCGCTGGCCGCGCTCGCGGACGCCGAGCCCGAGCCGGAGGCGAGCCGCCTGCGGGCGGAGGCGCGGCGGCTGTTCCACCTCCTGGGCGGCGTACCGACGTGGCTCGCCGCGCACCTGGCGCCGCACCCGGCGGTCTGACCCCGGCGGTCCCCGGCCGGTCCCGGCTGGACACGCCGGGCCGCCGCGTGGATCATCGCGCGGACGGTACGGCGACGGCACCACACGGGGGGCGGACATGACGGACACCGGGCACACGCGCGCGCGGGAGCGGGCGGTGGAGGCGGTCGCGGCGCTGCGGTCCCTGGCCGCCCGCCGGCCGGACGACATCGCCCTCCTCGGCGGCTTCGCCGACGCCGTGCTCGACGGCTGGCCCGCGCCGGTGCCGGAGGCCGTCCGGACCGTGCTCCGCGAGACCGGCGGCATCACCGTCGGCGGCGTGCCGTACCGGTTCGGGCCGGGTCCCGCGCGCCACGACGGCCTGTGGGAGCTGGGCGCCCTGTCGCACGGGGAGGGCACGCTGTACGTCGGTGTCGGCAGCGGCAGCGCCTCGGGGGACGTAGAGGGCGCGGAGGACGCGGAAGACGCAAAAGGCGCGGAAGGCGCAGGGGACGCGGAGGGGCGGGCCGACTGGGGCCCGGTCGTCTCCCTCCTCCAGCGGCTCGACGACCACGAACTGACGATCGAGGCACCGACGTTCACCGACTGGCTGCTCGCCGTGGCGGAGCTGCTCGGCGGCGGCGCCGAGGACCTCGACGACCGCCCGGCGCCGGCCGTCTCCGTCCCCGCCGTCCCCACCGTCGCCGTCGCGGAGGGCGGCGACCCCGAACTGGCCGCGCTCGTCGGGCGCGGCGACTCCCTCACCGACCTGGTGGACCTGCGCACCCCGCCCGGCCACCCCTGCGCGGTCCGCTGGGAGCCGTACTACTCGCTGGACCACGGCACCGCCGACACCGGCGGCAGCGAGACCGTCCTGCGGCTCGCCGGTGACGGCCGGGCGCTGCTGGTGCGCAGCGACGTCAGCGGCGACTTCCTCGACCGTCCCGTCACCCGGCACCGCGTCCCGGCGAACGCCCCGGCGCGGGCCGTCGCGGAACTGCGCGCGCTCGCCGCCGCGTTCCCGGACCGGGTGGTACTGGGACCGGGCTGCGCGGACGCCGCCATGGACGCCTGGCCGGTGCCCGTGCCGGAGGACGTCCGGACCGTGCTCCGGGAGATCGGCGCCGTGGCCGTGGACGGCATGCCGCCGCTGCGGCTCCTACCGGGCGCGCCCGAGCACGCGGTCGACCCGGAGGCGCACCGCATGATGGGCGGCGACGGGGCGTACTGGCCGGTGGCGCTCGCCCGGCACGCGCGCCGGGGCGCCCTCGTACAGGTGCGTGTCGACGCGGAGAGCGGCACCTGGGGGTACGTCGTGTCGGTGCCGGCCGGTCCGGCCGAACTGCGCGAGGACCCGGAGGTGACCGTGCTCGCCGAGTCGCTGCCGCACCTGCTGCTGACCGTCGCCCGGTACGCGCGCGAGGCGGCGGCGACCGGTGACTTCGCGCGCGCCGTGCGGGACGCCACGCGCTCCTTCTTCCCGAACACGGGCGAGCCCTGGACCCGCCCGGTGCCCGTCGAGGAGTTCGCGGGCTCCGGCGACCCCCTGACGGCCGCGCTCGCGGACCTGCCGGCCGGCACGCACGCGGCGGACCTGCGGGGCGCCCCGTTCCCCAGCGACGTCTGCTTCCACCGCGCCGAGGACTGGGGCCACCGGCCCCTCGACCGGCTTCTCTTCCCGGGTGCGGGCCGCCTGGTCGCGGCGGTGCCCGCGCCCTGACCGGCGCCCGCCCCCGGCCCGCGGGCCCCTTGGCCCCCGGCCGAGCGCGGTGGCGGGTTCCCGGGCAGGGGCGCGGGGGCGCGGCCGGTGGCGTCCCGCACCGGGGCGGCGGCTCGGGCACCGGGGCGGCGGCCGGTCGGGGCACGGCGCGTTTCGGGGACGGCGGCGGGGGCACACGTCCGGCGTCCGTCCCAGGGGATCCCCGGAGGTGATCTGCATGCCAGGGCGTGAGGAGTTGCCCTCGACGCTGGAGCGGTCCGCGGAGGACGCCCAACGGACCTGGATCAAGGCCCACGACTCGGCCGTCGAGCAGTACGGCGAGGGGGAGCGGGCCCACCGGGTCGCCTTCAGCGCGCTGAAGCACACGCACGAGAAGGTGGGCGACCACTGGGAGCGGAAGGAAGGGGGCCGCAAGGGCCCCTCCGACCCGCGCGCCGCGGCCCCGCGCGGCGAGCCGGCCCGCAGCGGCGAAGGCGTCGACGAGAACGCCTCGAAGCAGCACCTGTACGACATGGCGAAGCGGCTGGGCGTCGAGGGCCGGTCGCACATGTCGAAGGCGGAGCTGGTGGAGGCGCTGCGCAAGGAGAACCGTTCGCGGACCCGCCGGGCGCGGGAGAGCTGAGCGGCAGCGCCCCGGCGCGTCCCACCGGACCGTCGCACCGGGGCGTCGCACTGGTCCGTCGCACCGGACCGTCACACCGGGGCGTCGCTGCGGACCGTCACGCGGGCCGGAGCCGTACGCACGCGGTGTCCGTGCCGACCGCCAGGGAACCGTCGGGGAGCACCGCGACCGCCCGCACGGCCGGCCCCGGCCGGAACGGGCGCGCGGCGCGCGCCTCCAGGTCGCGGAGCTCCACCAGCCCGTCCGCCCAGGCGACCGCCAAGGCCGTGCCCCGCGCGTGCAGGGCGGCCACCGGGTGCGGGCGCCGGGCCACCACCGGAGCGTCGCCCGCGGCCCCGTCGGGCCGCCAGGCGCGTACGGTGCCGTCGGCGCCACCACTGTAGGCGAGGGGCCCCGCGGTCGCCGCGAGGGCGGTGACCCGGCCGGAGTGGAGCGCCGCCTGGCGCAGCCCGGAGAGGCTGAAGGCGTGTGCGGAGCCCATCCGGTCCCCGGTGAGGACCGTGTCGCCGACGGCCGCGAGCGCGGTGGCCGGGTGGGTCGCGAGGGTCGCCGCCACCGCCTCCACCAGGCGCGGCGCGGGCGCCGCCGGCGTGCGCAGCCGGCCCCGCTCGTCGAGGGTCAGCCGCGTGCCGTCCCCCAGGCAGGCCACCGCCCTGGTGCGCGGATCGCCGCTCTCGACCGGCCGCCCGCCGCACACGGTCAGCGCCGTCACCCGGCCCTCCCGGACGTCGGCCACCGTCCAGGGCGCGCCCGCGGCGAGGGCGGCCAACTCGGCCCGCAGGGCCGCCGCGGCGTCCCCGGGCAGGGCGGCCAGCAGGGCCAGGGCCCGGTCGGCGGGGGTCTGGCCGTCCCGTACGAGCGCCTGGCCGGCCCGCAGCCACGCGGTGCGCAGCCCTCCGTGCGCGCCGGGCCCGTCCTCGTACGCGCGGGTCACCCGTACGGGGTCGGCGGCGCAGACCGCGCGCGGGTCGGACAGGCGCGGGCGGCCCCGCGGGGCGGCGGGCCGGGGCGGCGCGGGTTCTTCGAGGGCGACCTCGACGTGGCCCAGGACGCGCAGCTCGGCCGCCAGTTCGCGGACGCCGGGCGTGTCGGCGGGCAGGACGACGCGGTCGGGGCGGCGCGGGGCGTCCAGCAGGGCGGTGAGCAGCTCGCCGGGGGTGCCGGCGACCACGCCGAGCGCGTTGGCGACCGTCCATACCGTGGCGCGCACTGCCGTCCCTCTCCGCCGCCCGTCAGCCCCGGGCGCCCGTGAAGTGCTCACTGACCAGCGACTGGACGACCGTCAGGTCCCCGGCGGCCAGCGCGTCGAGGAGCGCGCCGTGCTCCGCGGCGTCCGCGACGAGGTCGGCGCGGCGGGTGACGGGCGGGCTGACGAGGGGCCACTGCGAGCGGCGGTGCAGCTCGTCGGCGACGGCGACCAGCTGCTCGTTGCCGGCGAGGCGGAGCAGGGCGCGGTGGAAGGCGCGGTCGGCCTCCCCGTAGGTGGCGAGGTCGCCGTGCGCGGCGGCGACCGCGGTGGCCTCGGCCAGGGGGCGCAGCTCCGCCCACCGCTCGGCGGGGACGGTACGGGCGAGGCGCAGCATGACCGGGACCTCGATGAGGGCGCGGACCTCGGCCAGTTCGGCGAGTTCGCGCGGGGTGCGCTCGACGACGCGGAAGCCACGGTTCGGGACGACCTCGACGGCGCCCTCGACGGCCAGCTGCTGCATCGCCTCCCGCACGGGGGTCGCGGAGACGCCGAGGCGCAGGCCCAGGGCGGGGGCGGAGTACACCCGGCCGGGGACGAGGTCGCCGCCGACGAGCGCGGCGCGCAGCGCGTCGAGGACCTGGCCGCGCACGGAGTGCCGCCGGACCGACCGGGGCGTGCCGGGCGGCGGCGGTTCGCCGTGGTCGTGCGCGCCGCGGACCTGTCCGGGGACGCGGTGGGCGGCGTGCGGGCGCCGCTCCGGCCGCTCCGCCGCGTCCCGGGCCCTGCCCTGCTCCACTCGGGTCCTCCTGCCGCTGTGCGCAAGGGCCCGGCTCGCTGGTGCGGGGGCCCTGTGTGCACGATAGGCGGACGGGGCGGGGGGGTACACATCGATCAGATCGGCTAAGGTAAGGCTAACCTGCAAACGATCGCGATTCGGTGGTCCTGCATGTCTCTCTCCGCACTGCTGCCCTCCGCTCCCGCGTCGCCCGTCGCGGCCTCGTACGCCCGTCTCTCCGAGGTCTTCCCCGGCCTGCGCGTGCACGAGCTCGCGGAGGGCGAGCCGTCGCCGCGCGGCGACGGCTGGGTCCGCGCGGACGAGCTGGCGGCCGGCGGCCCCGCGCTCGACGCGTTCCTCGCCTGGGACGAGGCGCAGGTGCTGCGCGACTACGGCGTGCCGGCCCGCCCGGACGTCGTCGCGAGCTTCGGCCTCCACCGGTACGCCTGGCCCGCCTGCCTGTTGGTGACGGTGCCGTGGTTCCTGCACCGCCGGGTGCCGCGGGTGCCGGTCGCCGACGTGGCGTTCCAGCGGACGCTGGGCCGGATGGCCGTGCGGGTACGGGAGTTCGCGTGCCTGCCGGGCGACCCGGCCGCCGCCCTGCCCGGCGCCCGGGTCGTTCCCGACGAGGAGGCGCTGCGGGCCGAGGTGCGGGCGGCGGTCGCCGAGCACATCGCCCCCGTGCTGGAGGGGTTCGGCCCGCGCATGCGGCGCCGGGGGCGGGCGCTGTGGGGCATGGCGACGGACGAGGTCGTCGAGGGCGTCTGGTACGTCGCGGGCCTGCTCGGCGAGGAGCCGCGCGCCCTGGCCGAGCTGGAGCTGCTGCTGCCGGGGACGGCGAAGCCGTACGTGGGTCCGGCCGGGTTCCGCGCGCTGACGGCGCCCGACGGCCGGTCGCTGCCCACCCGCGACCGGGCGAGCTGCTGCCTCTTCTACACCCTCCGCCCCGAGGACACCTGCGTCACCTGCCCCCGCACCTGCGACGCGGACCGCGTCCGCAGGCTGACGTCGACGGCAGGCTGACGTCGACGGCGGGCTGACGGCCGGTCGGGGCAGGCGGCCCGGCGTCACGGCAGGCGGCCCGGCGGCCGGGGGAGGTCCGCCGCCCAGGGCGGGTCGGCGCCGGGGACCGCGCAGGTGCGGGCGGCGACCAGGGCGGCGTACGCGCAACTCGCGGCGGTCTCGTCCAGGGTCAGCCCGTCGAGGCGTCCGCCCAGGCGGCCCAGGCCGGCCAGGGCGTGCAGGAGGCCCGCCGTGAAGGAGTCGCCCGCGCCGACCGTGTCGACGACCTCCGCGGGCGGGGCCGGGACCGTGACGCGGGCGCCGTCCAGCGAGGCGAGCGCCCCGCGCGCGCCGAGGGTGACGACGACGAGCCGGGCGCCCGCGGCGTGCCATCGGTCGCAGGCGTCCTCCGGGGCGACGCCCGGCAGCAGCCGGGCGAGGTCGTCCTCGCTGAGGCGCAGGACGTCGGCGAGCGCGCACCAGCGGTCGATCCGCTCGCGGTACGCGGCCGGGGGCACCAGCAGCGGGCGGACGTTGGGGTCGACGCAGACGGTGGCCCGCTCCCGCACCGAGGCGAGGAACTCCTCGACGCGACGGCCACCCGGCTCCCGGACCAGGGCGAGGGAGCCGGTGTGCAGGCAGACCGTGCCGTCCAGGGGCGCGGCGGCCAGTTCGGCGGCGGTCCACTGCCAGTCGGCGGCGCCCTCCGCGAAGAACGCGTACGAGGCGTGGCCGTGGACGTCCACGTCCGCGACCGCCAGGGTGCTCGGTTCGGCCGCCTCCACACAGCCCGTCAGGTCCACGCCGGAGGCCAGCAGGCGGTCCCGGAACAGCCTGCCGAACACGTCGCCGGAGAGCCGCCCGAGGAACCGGGCGGGCGTGCCGAGCCGGGCGAGGGCGACGGCGGTGTTGGCGGGGCCGCCGCCGGGCAGGACGCGCAGCGACAGGGCGTCGGGCCCGGCCGCGCGGCCGGGATCGGCGAAGGCGTCGGCGACGCACTCGCCGAGCACGGTGATCCGCTGACTGCCCATGTCCTCCGCCCTCGGTGCCCCGCGGCCCCGGAAGTGGCCGCCTCGGGTACCAGCATCACACCGATC
This sequence comes from Streptomyces tamarix, assembly GCF_032423885.1. Classification (NCBI taxonomy): domain Bacteria; kingdom Bacillati; phylum Actinomycetota; class Actinomycetes; order Kitasatosporales; family Streptomycetaceae; genus Streptomyces; species Streptomyces tamarix. The sequence goes on from NZ_JAWCTQ010000040.1 coordinate 67,644, forward strand.
GCCCCGATCCGGCGCCCGTCCGTGGCGCGTCCCACACCACCCGTCCGAGTGGCCTCATTCGAACCCCCGATACGTTCTTCGTACCGTCGTTCGATCGCACGGCGTCCGTTCGCGGCACCCGGGGCCCCGATGGCGTGCTCTTGCCCCGAAACCCCCTGCCGCACCCCACCGTTCGGCCAGGATGGCGCACCAAACGCCCCACTGCGATACGAGGGACACCCCATGAGACTGACCGACATATCGCTGGACTGGCTGCTCCCGGGCGGTGTGGTGCTCGTCGGAGCCGCCGCGGCGGTGGCGGTGCTCGCGCGCGGCAGGCGCGCCGGGGAGAAGGCCGCGGCCGAGGACTCCTGGGAGCGCGGCGAGGAACGCCGCCGACGGAAGGAGGCCGTCTACGGCATCGCCTCCTACCTGCTCCTCTTCTGCTGCGCGGCCGTCGCCGCCGCACTCTCCTTCCACGGCCTGGTCGGCTTCGGCCGGCAGAACCTGAACCTGTCGGGCGGCTGGGAGTACCTGGTGCCGTTCGGCCTCGACGGCGCCGCCATGTTCTGCTCGGTGCTCGCCGTGCGCGAGGCCAGCCACGGCGACGCGGCGCTCGGCTCCCGGCTGCTGGTCTGGCTGTTCGCCGGGGCCGCCGCCTGGTTCAACTGGGTGCACGCGCCGCGCGGCCTGGGCCACGACGGCGCCCCGCAGTTCTTCGCGGGGATGTCCCTGTCGGCGGCCGTGCTGTTCGACCGGGCGCTCAAGCAGACCCGCCGGGCGGCCCTCCGCGAGCAGGGCCTGGTCCCCCGCCCGCTGCCGCAGATCCGGATCGTCCGCTGGCTGCGGGCGCCCCGCGAGACCTTCGCCGCCTGGTCGCTGATGCTCCTGGAGGGCGTACGGACCCTGGACGAGGCCGTCGAGGAGGTGCGGGAGGACCGGCGCGAGAAGGAGTCGGACCGCCGCCGGCGGCGCGAGCAGCGGAAGCTGGACCGGGCGCGGCTGCGCGCCTTCAACCGGCAGCACCGGGCCTGGGGGGCCGGGCGGGGCGGGCGCCGGGTCGACGTACCGGGCCCGATCGCCTCGCCGGGCTCCGCGCCGGCCGCCGTGGGCGCCTCCGCGGCGGAGCCCGCCATAGCCGAGCCGGGACAGCCGCCGCACCGCTCCCGGCCCTCCCTGCAGGCCGTGAAGGGGGCTGAGCCGCACACCGTCGACCTGACGGCGGAGGACGACACCCAGGCGCTCCCCCGGCTGGACTCCCTGGAGCGGAAGCTCAAGAGCCTGGAGCAACAGTTCGGCTGAGGTTCCGCCCCGGCACGCCGGTGGGCCCGCCGCGCGGAGCGGCGGGCCCACCGGCGTGTCAGCCGACCGGTTTCACCCCGGTCAGTTCGAACCACACGGACTTGCCGACGCCCTGCGCCCGCACCCCCCACGCGTCGGCGAGCGCCTGCACGAGGAGCAGCCCCCTGCCGTGCGTGCCGTCGTCCGACACGGGCACGTACGGGTCGGGGGGCTCGGGAGCGAAGTCCCGGACCTCCACCCGCAGCACGTCGCCGGCGAGCGTCGCGGTGACGACCGCGCCGTGCGCCGTGTGGACCAGCGCGTTGGTCACGAGCTCACTGGTGAGCAGCTCCGCCGCGTGCGCCGGGTCCTCGGCGACCCGGTGGCCCCATAACTCCCGCAGCGCGGCCCTGATCCCGGCGACCGCGGTCAGGTCGCCCGCCCGGACCCGCCGGCGCAGCCACACCGCACCGGGTATGCCCTGGTCCCGCCCGTCCACCATGGGTCCGACCCCTGCCTGACGCCCACTCATAGCCCCCACCCACGTCATCGGCCCTCACATCGAACAGGCACACGGGATCCATGCCCCCGCACCGGTGGTGTCACGCGTCCGGAGCACCGACGGCGGGCGCACGGAGGGGAGCAGTGGGGCACGGCGGGGTGTCAAGGTCGCGGGATGTTCCGCACGTTGGAACGGGCCATCTGGAGCATCCGGCCCACCCCGCCCTCCAGCACGATCTTGCTGGCGGAGAGCGCGAACCCGGTCACCATCTCGGCGCGGATCTTGGGCGGGATGGACAGCGCGTTCGGGTCCGTCACCACGTCCACCAGGGCCGGGCCCCGGTGCCGGAACGCGTCCTTGAGGGCGCCCGCGAGCTGTTTCGGCTTCTCCACCCGCACCCCGTAGGCGCCGGCGGCACGGGCGAGCGCGGCGAAGTCCGGGTTGTGGTTGGTGGTGCCGTGCGAGGGCAGCCCGGAGACCATCATCTCCAGTTCGACCATGCCGAGCGAGGAGTTGTTGAACAGGACCACCTTCACCGGCAGGTCGTACTGGACGAGGGTGAGGAAGTCGCCCATCAGCATGGAGAAGCCGCCGTCGCCCGACAGCGTCACGACCTGGCGGCCGGGGTGGGTGAACTGGGCGCCGATGGCCTGCGGCAGGGCGTTGGCCATCGAGCCGTGGCTGAACGAGCCGATGATCCGGCGCCGCCCGTTGGGGGTGAGGTAGCGGGCCGCCCAGACGTTGCACATCCCGGTGTCGACGGTGAAGATCGCGTCGTCGTCGGCGAGCCCGTCGAGGACGGACGCCACGTACTCGGGGTGCAGCGGGGTGTGCTTCTCCACCTTGCGGGTGTACGCCCGGACGACGCCCTCCAGCGCCTCCGCGTGCTTCTTCAGCATCTTGTCGAGGAACCGCCGGTCCGTCTTGGGGCGGACGCGGGGCACGAGGCAGCGCAGGGTCTCACGGACGTCGCCCCACACGGCGAGGTCCAGCCGGGAGCGCCGCCCGAGTCGCTCGGGCCGCACGTCGACCTGGACGATCCGCACGTCGTCGGGGAGGAAGGCGCTGTACGGGAAGTCCGTGCCGAGCAGGATCAGCAGGTCGCACTCGTGGGTGGCCTCGTAGGCGGCTCCGTACCCCAGCAACCCGCTCATGCCGACGTCGAAGGGGTTGTCGTACTGGATGAACTCCTTGCCGCGCAGGGCGTGGCCGACCGGGGCCTTGACGCGTTCGGCGAACTCCATGACCTCGGCGTGGGCGCCGGCCGTGCCGCTGCCGCAGAACAGGGTGATCCGGTCGGCCGCGTCGACCATGCGGGCCAGCGCGTCGATCTCGGCGTCGCCGGGGCGCACGGTGGGGCGGGTGGTGACCAGGTCGTGGGCGGTGGTCTTCTCGGGGGCGGGCTCGGCGGCGACGTCACCGGGCAGGACGACCACGCTCACCCCGCCGCGCCCGACGGCGTGCTGGACCGCGGTGCGCAGCAGCCGGGGCACCTGCTTCGGGTTGGAGATCATTTCGCAGTAGTGGCTGCACCGCTGGAACAGCTGGTCCGGATGGGTCTCCTGGAAGTAGCCGAGGCCGATCTCGCTGGAGGGGATGTGGGAGGCGAGCGCGAGGACCGGGGCCATGGAGCGGTGCGCGTCGTACAGGCCGTTGATGAGGTGGAGGTTGCCGGGGCCGCACGACCCGGCGCAGGCGGCGAGCCGCCCGGACACCTGCGCCTCGGCCCCGGCCGCGAACGCGGCGCTCTCCTCGTGCCGTACCTGGATCCATTCGATGCCGCGGGTGCGCCGGACGGCGTCCACGACCGGGTTGAGGCTGTCGCCGACGACCCCGTACAGCCTCTGGACGCCGGCGCGGACGAGGGTGTCGACGAACTGCTCCGCCACGTTCTGTCTGGCCATGGGTCCATCCACGCACGGCCCGCGCGGTTACGCCTCCCAGAGGGCCACCGCCGTACGGTCATCGGCGTACCCCTCCGCCCCCAGTCGGGTGTCGGTGAGGAACGCGGCGAGCCCGGGCGGCGCGTCCGCGGACGCCCAGCGCGCGGCCAGTTCCCGGGCGAGGGCGGGCTCGTGGCGCAGGGGCTCGGCGAGGCCGCCGCCGGCGAGCAACAGGGTGTCACCCGGGCGGGCGACGGAGGCCCGGAAGCGGAACGGCACGGCGGGCGGCGGCGCCAGGTCCTGCCAGACGCCGCCGCGCAACCGGAACAGGCCGCCCGCGCCGGTGCCGAAGAAGATCCGCGTACGGTGGCCGGGGGTGCCGCCCAGCAGCAGGCAGTGCAGGCCGGCGGGGTGCGTGCCGGGGCCGGCGCCCCGTCCGGCGGCGCGGGCGCGGAGCCCGCCGTACGCGTGGTCGGTGAGCCGGCGCAGCCCCGGTCCGAGGTCCTCGCGGCGGCCGGCGGCGATGTCCCGGGCGAGCCGCTCGTGGTGGCGGCCCACGGCCTCCCCGAGCCGGCGGCAGGCGTCCCCTGCGGCGCGGTGCGCGTCCTCGGCGCCGGCCCGGGCACCGGTGGCGACGGCCACCATCACCAGCAGGCCCTCCCCCGCGCCGAACCGGGCGGTGAGCAGGGCGTCCCGGCGCGGCTCGCCGCGGGACCGGGCCGCGTCGCCGCGCGTGGAGGCGGCGCGCAGCGTGAACGTGCCGTAGCGGGCGCCGTCCAGCACCGTGTCGGGGACCGGGTCGGCGGGCCCTCCGGGACGGACCGGGGGCAGGGCGGTCGGCTCGGGGTCGTACGCGGGCGCCCCGCCGCGGGCGTGCGGCGGACGGGGCCCGGCGGGGCGGCCGTCGGGGGCCGGCCCGCCCGGCGCGGGGCGGGCCGGGCGGGGACCGCCGGGGGCGGTGCGGGGGCCCGGGGTGGGGCGGGCCTCCCGGGGAGCGGGGGCGCACGGGGGCGCATCGGACGGGGCGCGTCGGGGCGGCGGGGGCGCGGGGAGCGCGGGGGGTGGGGTGAGGGTGCTGGAGGCGGAGGCGTAGCGGTCGTCGAGGGTGTCGCCCGTCGCGGCCGGGGCCGCCTCCGCGGCCGGATCGCCGTACAGCCGCTCCCACCAGTCGTCGGCGGAGGGCTCGTCCCCCTGTGGGTTCATGGCCTTCATTGTCCTCGGCGGAGGCGCCCCGGGCACGGAACTCCGGCGGGGACACCCCGGAGGGCCCGCCGGGCGCGCCCTCCTTCCCCAATAAAGGAGGGAGCCCGGCGGGCCGCGTGGCCGCGCGCGCCGCGCGCAGAGTCGTGCGGCACGACGCCACGGCGCGGACCACGGTCGAGTGGCCGAGAGGCCGCTGGTGCGGCGGTGGCGTCACCTTGGCAGAGTGGCGGGTGGTGTGGGGATGATGGGCGCGGCGGGTTTGCGCCGTGGCCGTTTCCCGCCACGGCCGAGGGGAGGATGGGTCCGGGTGCTGAGCGCGATTGGGCTCGACGAGCGTCAGGAAGCCGCGTACCGGGCGCTGGTGGCGCTGGGCGCGGCGGAGGTCGCGGACCTGGCGCACCGGTTGGCGCTGCCGGAGCGGGAGACGGAGCGGACGCTGCGGCGACTGGAGGCGCAGGGCCTGGCCGCGCAGTCCTCGTACCGCACGGACCGGTGGGTGGCGGCGCCTCCGGCGGTGGCGCTGGGCGCGCTGCTGACGCAGCAGCGGCACGAACTGGAGCAGGCCGAGCTGGCGGCGGTGGTGCTCGCGGAGGAGTACCGGGCGGAGGCGGCGGCCCAGCCGGCGGTGCACGACCTGGTGGAGGTGGTGACCGGGGCGAGCGCGGTGGCGCACCGGTTCCGGCAGCTCCAGCTCGGCGCGGCGGAGGAGGTGTGCGCCCTGGTGACGGGCCGGCCGGTGGTGGTGACGGGCCCGGAGAACGACGCGGAGGAGCGCGCCGCGGAGCGGGGCGTGGCGTACCGGGTCGTGGTGGAGCGGGAGGTGCTGGAACAGCCGGAGGGGGTGGCGGAGCTGACGTCGGCGCTGCGCCGGGGCGAGCGGGTGCGGGTGGTGGACCGGGTGCCGACGAAGCTGGTCGTCGCGGACCGGTCGCTGGCGATGGTGCCGCTGACGGGCCGGGGCGCGGAGCCGGCGGCGCTGGTGGTGCACGCGAGCGGGCTGCTGGAGTCGCTGGCGGGGCTCTTCGAGGCGGTGTGGCGGGACGCGGTGCCGCTGCGGCTCGGCGCGGTGGACGGCGTTCCGGCGGAGGAGCGGGCGCCGGGGCCGGACGCGACGGACCTGGAGGTCCTGTCGCTGTTGCTGGCGGGCATGACGGACGCGAGCGTGGCGAAGCAGCTCGACCTGGGTCTGCGGACCGTGCAGCGGCGGGTGAGGGGGCTGATGGAGCTGGCGGGCGTGACGACCCGGCTCCAACTGGGCTGGCACGCCTACGAGCGGGGCTGGGTCACCCGCTGACCCGCCCGGACGGCGCCCGCGGCGCACGCTGGGCGGACGGGCGCGTGACGGCGGCCGTCGGCCGCTTCGGTGGTGCTGTTCGGCCTCCTCGGGCACCGGCGCCGGGCGTTCCCGGGCCGTGGGCCCGCCCACGCGTGTTCGCGGCGTTCCGGCGGGCCGACGGCGAGCTGGGCACGACCGTCGTGATCGTCGCCCACGGCCGGGCGGTCGCCCGCGAGGTCCGCCGCACGGCCGCCCTCCGCGACGGCCGCACGTCCACGGAAGATCCCGCGCCGCACGGGGGTCGACGCGGCCACGGGCGAGGAGGAGGCGGTGGCCCGCGCGTACGCGATGCCCGACCGGGCCGGGCGGCTCCAGTTGCCCGCCGACCGCACGGAGGGCCTCGGGATGCGGGACCGCGCGATGCTCCGCCGGGAGCAGGACCACGTCGGCGTACGGCCGGACGACGCCGACCCTGACGGGCGCCACACCCCCGACGACGCCCACCCCGGCGCACACCACGCCCCGGACGACGCGTCCCGGCGCACGCCGACCCCGGCGGGCGGGTGCCGGGGAACCGCCCGC
>NZ_JAWCTQ010000041.1:0-73766 GCF_032423885.1 Streptomyces tamarix
CGCAACCTCATCTGGGCGGTCGATGGCGGGTGGAAGGGCGGGCGGCTGCGCACCCCCATCGCACCATGGCAAACGCGGCGGGTGAGCGCGCGTCATGACGTCGCGGATTGGGCCTTTCGGGGAAGAAACACGTCTCATGGGACTTTGTGAGCGCCCGACAAGCCGCCGCCTGCCGTAGGGCCCCGGCGGGGTGTCGGGGAACTCCGCGCCGGCGGCCCGTACCAGAGGCCGGGGCGCGGCGCGGCGCGGGGGAACGGGCGGAGCCGGGCGCGGGGTGCCGGGGCCGGCGGGAGGATGCCCTTCCCGCCGACCGGCGGGAACCGGGCCGTGGGACCTGCGGCACGGCTCGTCCGCGCGTCGCCCGCCGGTACCGCCGAGGTGCCGCGCGGCTGAGGACGGACCCGCCGGCGGCGGAGCGTCAGCGACCGCGCCGTGACCGGTCGACCGCACGCCACCTCGACACGGCCGCCGCGGCGAGCGTCGCGACCGTCCGGCCGAGGACCGCCCGGGCGCCGGCCGGGAGCGCGTCCCTCACCCGGTCCAGCGCGCTCAGTGGGACACCGGCCAGGGCGTTGCCCGGAGGCCGGCGGGGCACCGCCGGGTGCGGATGGGTCGGGGCGGTGCGGCGGACGGCCTCCCACGCCGTGCCCAGAGCGCGCAGGTGCTTCGGGTCGTGGCGCAGGGCTTCCTGCAACCGCGGCAGGAGCAGGTCCTCCTCGTCCCGGATGTCCTGCCGTATCAGCGCGAAGGCGCGCTCCACGAGCACGTCGCGGCGGGGGTCGGCGGGCCCGGTGCGCTCGATCTCGGCGACCAGGTCGTTGATCTCCTGGTGTTCCTCCTCGACCCGGGCGGTCAGGGCCTCGCCGTCGGGTGCCAGGCGGCGGAGCGCCGGCCACAGCACGGTCTCCTCGGCGAAGGCGTGGCTGAAGGTGAGCTGCACGATGTCCTTCAGCGTCCGCCGGCGCTCCTCCTCCGTTCGGCCGTCGGCCCGGTAGAGGTTCATGAGGCGGTCCAGTTCGGCGTGGTCGCGACGCTGCCGGACCAGGACGCTGCTCCTGCCGCCGAGTTCTTCCACGCTCTGCTGCGTGAGGGAGAGGGGCACCGTTTCTCCTAGTGGTCGATGGGGCGGTCGCCACCGCGGGCCGGCGGTGCGCCGGGAGCGGTCATCCCCGCCCCGGGGCGGGGCGCGGCCGGTCGCCGGCGGTGTTCGGGGGTGCGGAGCCGGCACTGCCGTGGCCGTCGGTCAGGTCGTGGAGCCACGGCACCGGACGGGCGACGCCCGTTCCGAGCAGGGATACTCCGTCGGCCGGGAGCGGGGCCTGCCGCACGGGGCCATGGGCGTGGGTCATGAGCCGACCTCTTTCTCGTGCGGCGGCGGAGCGCCGTCCGGCTCTCACGAGGCCGACTACCCCGCACCGGCCCTCCTAGACGAACAGGACCGAGGTCTTCGGGTGCGTGCAGCGGGGCCTCGACGGTTCGTGTGCGACGACGGACCCCGAAGCCCTCGCGACCGCGCCGTACGTGGGGATCGACGCCTCCCCGGCGGGGACGCGGCGGTGGGGAGGTCCGTCGGGGCCGACCGGTGCCGGGCCGTCGACGCCGTTGGTGGCGCGGGTCCTGCCCGGGTTCGTCTCCGGGATCCGTCGGCCGCGGTTTTCCCGCACCCCCGGACTTCCCCCGCTGCCCGGGCGGCCCGGCCGCGACGAGCGCCTGCGTGCCACGACCACCCCGACCGACGGCCGCCGGCCGCCCCCGCCGGGCGGGGCGGGGCCGACTGGGAACCGATCGGTTCGACCGCGTACCCAGGGAGCGACGGATCCGGGGAAGGCGGGCACTCGGGCGTGTACGGCCCCTCAGGGGTGTGCGGACGCGCGGGTGTGGCGGCGGACGGCGGTCGCGGTGAAGACGCCGGCGAGGGCCGAGGTGATGGCCAGGAGCAGGTAGCCCCAGGTGTAGTCACCGGCGGCCCCGTAGACCGCGCCCATGACGAGCGGGGGGAAGAACCCGCCCAGTCCTCCGGCGGCGCCGACGATGCCGGTGACCGAGCCGATCCGGTCGGCGGCCACGAGGCGGGCGACGAGGGCGAAGACGGCGCCCGACCCCGCGCCGAGGGCGGCGGCCATCCCGAGGAAGGCGAGGGTCCCGAACGGCATCAGGGGGAGGTCGAACGCCGCGAGGAAGGCCAGCGCGGTGATGGCGCCGTACAGCCAGACGAGTACCGGCACCGGATGGACCCGGTCGCAGAGCCATCCGCCGATCGGCCGCGCGGCGACGGCGAGCACGACGAAGCCCGCGGTGCGCAGGGCGGCGTCGGAACGTCCGAGGCCGTAGGCGGTGGTGAGGTACGTGGGCAGGTAGACGCTGAAGGCGACGAAGCCGCCGAAGGTGACGGCGTAGAGGAAGGAGAGCTGCCAGGTGACCGCCATCCGCATGCCGGCCGCCGTGCGCGAGAGGAGCGAGCCGCCCGGGGCGGCTCGCTCCGACCGGTCGCGCAGGAGGAAGTGCGCGGCGACGGCGTAGACGGCCAGGAGGACCGCGACGAGGTCGAAGGGGAAGCTGCGCCCGACGGCGTCGGAGAGCTGCACGGTGGTGAACGCCGAGATGGCGGTGCCGCCGGTGCCGATGCCGAAGACGCCCAGGGCCAGACCGCGCCGCTCGGGCGGGTACCAGGCGTTGACGAACGGCACGCCGATGGCGAAGGTGGTGCCGCCCAGCCCGAGGAAGAAGCCCCCGACGAGGTACCCGGCCAGGGAGTCGGCCAGATGGCCCAGGTAGAGGACCGGGAGGATGGTCAGGGCGACGACGAGGGGGAACATCCGGTGGGCCCCGAGGCGGTCGGTCAGCGCGCCGACCGGGATCCGGCCGAGGGAGCCGACGATCACGGGCACGGCCACGATCAGGGACTGCTGGAACGCGCTGAGGCCGAGGTCCTCGCGCAACGTCGGTCCGAGCGGGCTGAGGAGGGCCCACGCCCAGAAGCCGACCGTGAAGCCGACGGTGGCCAGGGCCAGCATCCGCGACTGCCGCGCGGGAGCGGGGGCGTGGCCTGATTGCGGTACGCCGAGGCGCCTCAAGGCGTTCTCCTTTCCGAGGAGCGGTCGCGCCCCCGCCGTCGTGACCGGGGGTCCGGTCCTTCCCGTGTGCCGGAGGCCGGCGGTGGCGGCGCGCTCGCCGTGGTGGGGGTGGGGCGGACGTGCCCCGGGACCGGACGGCCCCGGGGCGGGGCCGCCCGGTCCCGTCCCTGCCGTACGGGAGGAGCCCGGACCGGCTTGGGGGACACTCCACCGCCATTAGGTCATGAAACCGTAAGAAATCGTCACATACGGGTAGCTTGGGCGGTCGAGTGTCTCTCAAGCCCCTGCCCAGGCGAGGTGACGGAACGTGACAGACGGCAAGGTTCCCCCGGGGGCCGACCGGCCCGGTGGCGGCGTGTCCGACGGCCCGGCCGCCGACGCGCTGTTGCGTGTCGGGCGCTTCTTCACCCGGCGCGACGTCTCCCCCGACGGGCGGACGGTCTTCCTGGAGGGCGGCCGGCAGGGTGACGTGTTCTACCGGGACCGGTGGAGCCACGACAAGGTCGTCCGCTCCACCCACGGAGTGAACTGCACCGGCTCGTGCTCGTGGAAGGTCTACGTCAAGGACGGCATCATCACCTGGGAGAGCCAGCAGACCGACTACCCCTCGGTGGGCCCCGACTCCCCCGAGTACGAGCCGCGGGGCTGCCCCCGGGGCGCCGCGTTCTCCTGGTACACCTACTCGCCCACCCGGGTGCGCTTCCCCTACGCCCGGGGCGTCCTGGTCGAGATGTACCGCGAGGCCAGGGCCCGCCTGGGCGACCCGGTGCTGGCCTGGGCCGACGTGGTGGACGACCCGGAGCGCCGCCGCCGCTACCAGCGGGCCCGCGGCAAGGGCGGCCACGTGCGGGTGACGTGGGACGAGGCGGTCGAGATGGTCGCCGCCGCGCACGTGCACACCATCAGGCGGTGGGGCCCGGACCGCGTCGCGGGCTTCTCCCCGATCCCGGCGATGTCGATGGTGTCGCACGCGATCGGATCGAGGTTCATCGAGCTGATCGGCGGCTGCATGACCTCCTTCTACGACTGGTACGCCGACCTTCCGGTGGCGTCCCCGCAGGTCTTCGGGGACCAGACCGACGTGCCGGAGTCCGGCGACTGGTGGAACGCCGCCTACCTGGTCATGTGGGGCTCCAACGTCCCGGTCACCCGGACGCCCGACGCGCACTGGATGACCGAGGCCCGCTACCGGGGCCAGAAGGTGGTCGTGGTGTCGCCGGACTACGCGGACAACACCAAGTTCGCGGACCTGTGGCTGCACGCCCAGCCGGGCACCGACGGGGCCCTGGCCATGGCCATGGGCCACGTGATCCTCACCGAGTGCTTCGTCGAACGCCAGGTGCCGATGTTCGCCGACTACGTGCGCAGCTACACCGACCTGCCGTTCCTGGTGACGCTGGAGAGCCGTGGCGACGGCTTCGTACCGGGCAAGTTCCTGCGGGCCTCCGACCTCGGCGAGACGACCGAAGGGGCGCAGTGGAAGACGGTGCTCGTCGACGACCGCACGGGGGAGCCCGTCGTCCCGGGCGGCACGCTGGGGGAGCGGTGGACGGAGTCCGGCACGGGGCGCTGGAACCTCGACCTCGGCGGGACGGTCCCGCGGCTGACGCTCATCGGGGAGGGGGCGGACCCCGTCGAGGTCCTCCTCCCGCGGTTCGACACGGCGGACGCGAACGGCGCCGTGCTGCGCCGGGGCGTCCCCGCCCGGCGCGTCGGGGGGCGGCTCGTGACGACGGTCTTCGACCTGATGCTCGCCCAGTACGGGGTGCGGCGCGACGGCCTTCCCGGCGACTGGCCGACCGGCTACGACGACGCGAGCCGGCCCTGCACCCCGGCCTGGCAGGAGCAGCACACCTCGGTTCCGGCCCGGACCGCGATCCGGGTGGCGCGCGAGATGGCCCGCAGCTCCGAGCGGTCCGGCGGCCGCACCATGATCATCATGGGGGCGGGGATCTGCCAGTGGTTCCACGGGGACACGACGTACCGGGCGATCCTCGCGCTGCTCATGCTGACCGGGTCCATGGGACGCAACGGCGGCGGCTGGGCCCACTACGTCGGCCAGGAGAAGTGCCGCCCCCTCACCGGCTGGACCGCGCTGGCCATGGCGACCGACTGGCAGCGCCCGCCCCGGCAGATGATCGGCACGGCGTACTGGTACACCCACACCGACCAGTGGCGGTACGACGGGTACCGCGCCGACGCGCTCACCTCACCGCTGGCCCGCGGCGACCTCGCCGGAATGCACACCGCCGACACCCTCGCGCTGTCGGCCCGGCTCGGCTGGATGCCGTCCTACCCGCAGTTCGACCGGAACCCGCTCGACCTGGCCGACGAGGCCGACGCGGCGGGCGAGGACCCCTCCGCGTACGTCGGCCGCAAACTGGTCTCGGGCGAGCTGGGCTGGGCCTGCGAGGACCCGGACGCCGAGGAGAACTGGCCCCGCTGCCTCACCCTGTGGCGGGCCAACCTGCTCGGCTCCTCGGGCAAGGGGAACGAGTACTTCCTCAAGCACCTCCTCGGCACGCACTCCTCGGTGCGCGCCCAGCAGGCACCGCCGGAGAGCCGCCCCCGCGACGTCGTCTGGCGCGAGGACGCGCCGGAGGGAAAGCTGGACCTGCTGCTGGCCCTGGACTTCCGGATGACCAGCTCCACCCTCCTCGCGGACGTCGTCCTGCCCGCCGCGACCTGGTACGAGAAGCACGACCTGTCCTCGACCGACATGCACCCCTACGTGCACGCGTTCACGCCGGCGATCGACCCGCCCTGGGAGACCCGCTCCGACTTCGCCGCGTTCACGGCCATCGCCCGGCGCTTCAGCGAACTGGCGCGCGTCCACCTCGGCGTGCGCCGCGACGTCGTCGCCACCGCGCTGCAGCACGACACCCCGGGGGAGACCGCCCAGGCGCTGGGCGTCGTCCGCGACTGGCGGGACGGCGCGGCCGATCCGGTCCCCGGGCGGACGATGCCGGCGCTGACCGTGGTGACGCGGGACTACACGGCGGTCGCGGACAAGCTCGTCGCGCTCGGCCCGCTCACCGAGCAGGCGGGCCTGGCGGCCAAAGGACTGGTGCTCCACCCCGACGACGAGGTGGAGCACCTCGGGCGCGTGAACGGGGTGATGCTCGGCGGGGCGGGCGACGGACGGCCCGCCCTGGACACCGACGCCAAGATGGCCGAGGCCGTCCTCGCCCTCTCCGGGACCACCAACGGCCGACTCGCCGTCCAGGGGTTCCGCTCCGTCCAGGAGCGCGTCGGGCGCCCGCTCGCCCACCTCGCCGAGGGCAGCGAGGAGCGGCGGATCACCTTCGCCGACACCCAGGCCCGGCCCGTGCCCGTCCTGACCAGCCCGGAGTGGTCCGGCAGCGAGACCGGCGGCCGGCGCTACGCCGCGTTCACGGTCAACGTCGAGGAGCTCAAGCCCTGGCACACGCTCACCGGGCGCATGCACTTCCTCCTCGACCACGACTGGATCCACGAGTTCGGCGAGACGCTCCCCGTCTACCGGCCGCCGCTGGACATGCACCGGCTGTTCGGGGAACCCAGGATCGGCCCGGACGGCGGCAGGCAGGTCACCGTCCGCTACCTGACCCCGCACTCGAAGTGGTCCATCCACTCCGAGTACCAGGACAACCTGTTCATGCTCTCCCTGTCCCGCGGCGGCCCCACCGTGTGGATGAGCCCGGCCGACGCCGAGGCGATCGGGGTGAGCGACAACGAATGGGTCGAAGCGGTCAACCGCAACGGCGTCATGGTGCTGCGCGCCATCGTCTCGCACCGCATGCCCACCGGCACGGTCTTCGTCTACCACGTGCAGGAACGCGTCGTGAACGTCCCCGTCGCCGAGACCGGCGGGCGGCGCGGCGGCATCCACAACTCCCTGACCCGCATCCTCGTCAAACCCACCCACCTCATCGGCGGGTACGCGCAGTTGTCGTTCGCCTTCAACTACCTCGGCCCCACGGGCAACCAGCGCGACGAGGTCACCGTGATCCGCCGCCGCTCCCAGGAGGTGACGTACTGATGCCGGACGACAAGCCGATCGGACGCTGCATGGCGCAACTGGCCATGGTGATGAACCTCGACAAGTGCATCGGCTGCCACACCTGCTCGGTCACCTGCAAACAGGCGTGGACCAACCGCAGCGGCGTCGAGTACGTCTGGTTCAACAACGTCGAGACCCGGCCCGGACAGGGCTACCCGCGGCGCTACCAGGACCAGGAGCGGTGGCGGGGCGGCTGGGTCCGCACCCGCGGCGGCCGTCTCCGGCTCAAGGCCGGCGGACGGGTGCGCAAGCTGTTCACCCTCTTCGCCAACCCGGTGCTCCCGCACATCCGCGACTACTACGAGCCCTGGACCTACGACTACGAGAACCTCACCACCGCACCGCTCTCCGACGACTTCCCGGTCGCGCAGCCGAAGTCGCTGATCTCCGGCGAGCCGATGCGCGTGGAGTGGAGCGCCAACTGGGACGACAACCTCGGCGGCGGCGCCGAGGTGTGCGACGGCGACCCGATCATCGAACGCATCCGGCGCGAGGCCGAGGAGAAGGTGCGCTTCCAGTACGAGCAGGCGTACATGTTCTACCTGCCGCGCATCTGCGAGCACTGCCTGAACCCCTCGTGCGTCGCCTCCTGCCCCTCGGGGGCGCTGTACAAGCGGTCCGAGGACGGCATCGTCCTCGTCGACCAGGACCGCTGCCGGGGCTGGCGGATGTGCGTGACCGGCTGCCCGTACAAGAAGGTCTACTTCAACCACCGCACCGGCAAGGCCGAGAAGTGCACGTTCTGCTACCCCCGCGTCGAGGTCGGCCTGCCCACCGTGTGCTCCGAGACCTGCGTGGGGCGCCTGCGCTACATCGGGCTGGTCCTCTACGACGCCGACCGGGTCGGCGCCGCCGCCTCCGTCGCCGACGAGAAGGACCTCTACCAGGCGCAGTTGGACGTGCTCCTGGACCCGTCCGACCCGCGGGTGATCGCGGCGGCCCGCCGGGACGGCATCCCCGACGACTGGCTGGACGCCGCGCGCCGCTCCCCGGTCCACGCCCTGATCAAGGACTACCGGGTGGCGCTCCCGCTCCATCCGGAGTTCCGCACGATGCCGATGGTCTGGTACGTGCCGCCCCTCTCCCCGATCGTCGACGCGCTGACCGACACCGGCCACGACGGCGAGGACGTCGACAACCTGTTCGGCGCCGTCGACACGCTGCGGATCCCGATCGAGTACCTCGCCGAACTGTTCACCGCCGGCGACCCCGACCCCGTCCGCCTGGTGCTGCGGCGGCTGTCCGCCATGCGCTCCTACATGCGGGCCGTCAACCTCGGCGACCCGCCCGACGAGCGGGTCGCCGAGGCGGTCGGGATGACCGGGCACGAGCTCACCTCGCTCTACCGGCTGCTCGCCGTCGCCAAGTACCACGACCGCTACGTCATCCCCACCGCCTACGAGGAGCAGGGCCGGCAACTGGAGGAGACCGGTTGCAGCCTCGACTTCGAAGGCGGCCCGGGGATGTACGGCAGCGGCCCCTTCGGGGAGGCGTCGGGTCGGCCCGTGCCCGTGTCCGTCGAGACGTTCCACGCGCTCAAGGAACGCCAGACCACCAGCGGCCTGGCGGACCCGCAGGAGCCGGGCGCCCGCGTCAACCTGCTGAACTGGGACGGCAAGGGCCGCCCCGAGGGCCTCTTCCCGCCCGAGCCCCCGCACCCCGAGGAGAAGCCGTGATCGCCGAGCGCCACGCCGCGGTGGTCTGCCAGGCCGCCGCCGTCCTGCTGCAGTATCCCGACGAAACCGTCCGGGACCGCGTCCCCCTGGTCGCCGACGCCGTGCCGGCGCTGCCTCCCGGAGCGGCACGCTCGGCGCTGACCCGCTTCCTCGACCACTTCGCGGCCGCGCCGCCGCGCGACCTCGCCGAGCACTACGTCGCCACCTTCGACCGGCGCCGCCGCTGCTGCCTCCACCTGACCTGGTGGACCGACGGCGAGACCCGCCGCCGCGGCGGGTCGCTGGCCGCCCTGAAGGACCGCTACCGCCGCCACGGCCTCGAACTCGGCGACGGCGAGCTGCCCGACTACCTGCCGGTCGTCCTCGAGTACGCGGCCACCGGCGACCTGGCCGACGGACTCGCCCTCCTCCAGGAGCACCGCGCCGGTGTCGAGCTGCTCCGGCTGGCCCTGCGGGACGCCGGCTCCCCCTACACCGCGGTGGTCGAGGCCGTGTGCGCCCTGCTGCCCGGCCCTTCCCCGCAGGACCGGGCCGCCGCCCGGCGCCTGGCCCGCACCGGGCCGCCCCAGGAGACCGTCGGCGTGGAGCCCTTCGGCCTGGAACCCTTCGGCTCGGCCCCCGCGGGAGGTGTCCGGCGATGAGCGCCCTCGACACCTTCCTGTGGGGCGTCCTGCCCTACGTCACCCTCGTCGTCCTCGTCGGCGGCACCGTCTGGCGGTACCGGTACGACCAGTTCGGCTGGACCACCCGCTCCTCCGAACTGTACGAGTCCCGGCTGCTGCGCATCGGCAGCCCCCTCTTCCACTTCGGCATCCTCGTCGTCGTCGTCGGCCACGTGATCGGCCTCGTCATCCCCGAGGGCTGGACCACGAACGCGGGCCTCTCCGAGCACGCGTACCACGTGCAGGCCCTCGTCCTCGGCGGCGTCGCCGGCTTCGCCACCCTGGCCGGCGCGGGGATCCTCGTCTACCGCCGACGCGCCACCGGACCCGTGTTCATGGCCACCACGCGCAACGACAAGGCCATGTACGTCGTCCTCGTCGCGGCCTTGGTCGCCGGACTCGCCACCACCCTGCTGGGCACGGGGACGGTCGGCGGGGAGCACAACTACCGCGAGACCGTCTCCCCCTGGTTCCGCTCCGTCTTCCTCCTGCGGCCGAACATCGACTCGATGGCGGCCGCGCCGTTCGCCTTCGAGCTCCACACGCTCATCGGCATGCTGCTCTTCGCCATCTGGCCGTTCACCCGGCTCGTCCACGCCTTCACCGCCCCCCTCGGCTACCTGTTCCGCCCGTACGTCGTCTACCGGTCCCGCTCCACCCCCCTCCCGGCGCGGGGTCCCCGCCGCGCCTGGCAGCGCCCGAACCCGTGACGGGAGCCGGCGGCGGACGACCGGCGTGCGCCCCGGCATGCCGTCCCCGGCCCGGGGGAGGCGGCGCCGGCCACCGCGCCCTGTGACCGCGGCGACGGCGGTCCACCGCACGCGGTCGTGGCCACGGCCCCGGAAGGCACCCGCCACGCGGACCGGCCGGCGGCGTGCCCGGGCGTCCGGGACGGGGCCGGCCGCCGCCCTCGTGGCAGGGCCGGCCGGCCCGGACAGGTACGAGGGCGCGTACGGCAGGTGCCGCACACGTGGATCATCTGTTGTGCGGCGGTGATCCGGCTCTCCGGAAGGATCCGGGTGACGGCGTGCGGCGGGGCGCGGCTCACGGGCGCGAGGGGCCGGGGCGGAGCCCGGCCCCCGACCACGACCGCGGCGAAGTAGGCTGAGGCCCACACGCCGGACCACCGTGCGGTCCGGCGTGCTTCCATGGACGGGAAGACCGGAGTGGACGGGATGAGGGGAGGCACCATGGTGATGGTGCCGGAGACGGCCGCACCGCCCGGGCGGGCGCCGGCGGTGGGACGCCACTCCAGTGTGGTCTTCTCCGACGACCGGCAGTGGGCGGAGCACCTCTGCGCGTTCGTCCGCGGCGGCTTGGACCGGGGCGAGCAGGTGCGGTACTTCGCGGACACGACCGATCCCGAGCGGGTCCTGCGCGCGCTCACCGACGCGGGGATCGACGCGAGGACCGCCGTGACCCGCGGGCAGCTGTGCGTGTCGCTGGCCGCGCAGACGTACCTCGCCGGCACCGGTTTCGACCCGGACGGGATGATCGGCCTGTGGCACGACGCGGTCGAGGAGGCTTCCGCCCGCGGGCATCGGGGGCTGCGGGCGATCGGTGAGATGTCCTGGGCCGCGCGGAACGTGGCCGGTGCCGACCGGCTCCTGGAGTACGAGCTGCGGGTCCACCACGAGGTCTTCGAGCGGTTGCCGCTGACGGCCTGGTGCTTCTACGACCGCCGCCTGCTGCCCGACGCGCACGTGGACGTCCTGGCGGGCGCCCACCTGACGCACCGGGGGGACCCCGTCGCCGAGCCGGCGCTGCACGTGGCCCCGCTGACCGACCGCCCCGGTTTCCTGATGTCCGGATCCGCCGGATACGACACGCGGAGCGTCGTGGCCGCCGCGGCCGCCGCGGTCAGGGGTGCTTCGGCCCCGCGGGTGGAACTGGACTTCACGGCCCTGCGCCACCTGGACGCCGCGTCACTGGCCACCCTGGCCGACGCCGCGGCGGGGCGGCCCGGGGACGCGCCGCTGCGCGTCCGGCAGCCGCCCCCCTCGCTACGACGGCTGCTGGAGCTGTTCCCCGCGCTCGGTTCCGAAATGGAGGTGGTGGGCCGATGACGACCTCCATGCGATCGGCCGGCGAAGAGGGCCGGCAGGACCTCTTCTTCCACCCGGCGCTGTTCTACGGGACCGAGGAGGAGTACCTCGACGGCCTCGGGGCCTTCGTACGGGGCGCGTTGGACGACGGGCAGCCCGTGCTGGTCGCCGTCCCCGGTTGGCGCCTCCCGCTGCTGCGGGACGCGCTCGACGGCGCCCGCGAGCACGTCACGTGGGTGGACATGACCGACGCGGGGCGCAACCCGGGGCGGATCCTGTCGATGCTCCAGGAGTTCGCCGACCGCCAGGACGCGTCCGCTCCGGTGTCGATCGTGGGGGAGCCGATCTGGGTCGGGCGCACGCCGGCGGAGACGTGGGAGGCGACCCGCCACGAGGCGCTGATCAACCTCGCCTTCGAGGGGCGCCGGGCCAGCATCCTGTGCCCCTACGACATCGCGTTGCCCGAGGACGTGCTGGCACAGGCGTACCGGACCCACCCGGTCGTCGGTGCCCCGGGGGCCTACCGCGCCAGCTCCCGTTACGCCGATCCGCACGACGTCTGCCGCGACTGCGACACCCCGCTGCCCGAGCCGGCGGACGCCGTCGTCGTCCCGTTCGGCGAGCAGGACCTGGCGCCCACGCGCGACGAGGCCGACCGCTGGGCGGCGGCCACCGGCCTGTCGCCGGCGCGTCGCACGGACTGGCTCCTCGCCGTCAGCGAGGCGATCAGTAACTCGGTGCGCCACGGCGGTGGCAGCGGGTCCCTGCGCATGTGGAGGGACGCCGGTGAACTCGTCGCGGAGATCAGCGACGGGGGCCGCCTCGCCGATCCCCTCACGGGCCGCCGCCGCCCCGATCCCTACGCGCCGACCGGCGGCCGAGGCGTGTGGATCATGCATCAGCTGTGTGATCTGGTGGAGATCCGCGCGTCGGTACGGGGCCTCGTCCTGCGCCTGCACATGCGGATGGAGTGAGACACGAGGCAGGGGGAGCGGCCCCGCGGTCCCGCACGGGAGAACCGGCCGCGAAGCCGTGACCCCCGCGCCCGTGCGGGACGGAGCCCGGCGCCGTCCGGGCGCGGGGAAGCGCCCCCGGACGGCCGGGGAGGGAAGGCCCCCGGCGCGGCCCGACCCGGGAGCGGCGGTGCCACGCGGCACCGCCGGCTCCGACACCGGCGGGTCTCCGCGGCCCCGCCGGTTGCGGGCGCGTCGTTCCGCGCCCACCCCCTTCCGGCCGGGCGGTGCAGGCGTACGGCGACCGCCCGGGTCGTCTCGCGGGCGAAGGGCGAGAACCCATGCCCGTGGGACGTCCTCCGGGCGCCGGTGGCGAGTCCGCTCGACCGCAATCGGCGCGGCGGCCGGGCAGAGCCCCTCCGGACGGGGAAACCGCCCCGGCCCCGCCGACGTCTCCGCAGGCCCCGGGGCGCCCCTCCGACGGCAGACCGGGGCGCCGCCCCCGGTCCGGACCGGTTCGGTTCCCGGCTACCCCTCCGGGGCGGTTCCGGCCGACTCGGGGAAGTAGCGCGTGAACGCGTCGGGGCTCACCCCCATCGTCTCCCCGAAGGGGGTGGCCAGGTAGTGGATGAGGAGCCCGAGGAACACGGTCAGCAGGACCATGCCCATCACCATCACCAGGTTGCTGATCCCGCGTCCGATTCCGTAGAA
Organism: Streptomyces tamarix; assembly: GCF_032423885.1. Taxonomy (NCBI): domain Bacteria; kingdom Bacillati; phylum Actinomycetota; class Actinomycetes; order Kitasatosporales; family Streptomycetaceae; genus Streptomyces; species Streptomyces tamarix. The sequence goes on from NZ_JAWCTQ010000041.1 coordinate 13,164, forward strand.
GAACAGGATCCAGAACGAGAGGATGGCCCCGACCGCCATCCCGGCCCACAGCAACGGTGACAGCGTCTCCTGCGAGACCGCTTCCCGGCCCCGGCGGGCGTCGTCGAGCACGGCGAGCTGGCCGAGCAGTTCCGCGGCCGTCGCCTGCTGGGGAGGGGGAGCGTCGGCCGGGGCCGCGGCCGCCGCGCGCAGTTGCCGCACCAGCGACCAGCCGGGCTCGCCCGGCTGCTCGTGCTGCTGCATCCGCGGCCATTCGTACTGGACCACATGGGCGGCGTAACGCTCGGCCAGGGCGTCGATCCGCGCGGCCCGGGAAGCCGGCATGCCTTCGGAGAGGACCGTCATCTGGTGCAGGGCGCCCGCCTCGGTGGAGGTGTGGCCCTCGGCCGCGCTCCTCATCTCCCAGACGTTGACCAGGGACAGGCCGAGGAGCAGCGCGTACAGCAGGGCGATCATCATCGACATGTACTCGGCGGCGTCCCCGCCCTCCTCGTCCCCGTCGGCGGCGCGGTGGAAGCGGCGCCAGACGAGGATCGCCGCCGCGGCGAGCAGCGCGACCAGCAGACCGAGGGCCAGTGCCTCGAAGGCGTGGCTCATGACGACTCCTCGCACGGGTGGCGGAACGGCCGCGTGGTCACAGCCGGCGTCCCGCCAGCACGATCAGCACCACCGCGGGCAGAAGCAGGAGCAGCAGGGACATGAGGGGGCTGAGCGTTCTGTCCCGCCGGGGCGCCTCGTCCGCCCGCGGGGGCAGGTACGCGCTCGTGGGACTCTCGGAGGGGCGGGGTTCGACGCGCTTTCCGGGGGGCGGGGTGGTACCGGCGGCCGAGGGGGTGCGCGGGTCCCGACGCTCCAGCTCCCCGGGAGGGACGAGCCCGGCGGGGGGCGGAAGCGCCAGGGCGGCGTCGTCCGACGAACCCGGCGCGGGAGCCGCGCCGGCGGCGCCCGGTGCGGGTGCCGGTGTCGGGCCCGGCGCGGCCTCGGGAGCGGTCTCGGAGGTGGCCTCCGGGGCGGCTTCGGCAGTGGCCTCGGGGGTGGCCTCCGGGACGGCTTCGGGAGTGGCCTCGGGGAGGGTCTCAGGGGTGGTGCCGGGGACGGCTTCGGGGGCGGCCTCGACGGCGGCGCCGGGAGGGATCCCGGGGACGGCCGCGGCGGTACCGGGAGCGGTCGCGGGGGCCTCGGGGGCGGCTGCGGTGCCGGGGGCGGCTGTGGCGGCGGCCCCGGGTGCGGCCTCGGCGGCGGTGCCGGGCACGGCCCCGGGTGCGGCCTCGGTGGCGGTGCCGGGCACGGCCCCGGGTGCGGCCTCGGTGGCGGTGCCGGGCACGGCCCCGGGTGCGGCCTCGGTGGCGGTGCCGGGCATGGCCCCGGGAACAGCCGCCGCCGCCCCCGGCACCGCAGGCACCGCGGGCGCGGGCGGCGCGGCGCTCGGGCCGGCGGGTGCCGTGAGAAGCGGTGCCGCGCCGGCCACCAGGGGCGGAGCCGCGACGAGCCCGCCGGTCGAGCCGAGAGTGGACAGGAAGTCGCTGCCCCGCACTTCGGGCGTGCTGGGGTAGACACCCGGCTGGAGACCGGCCACGGTCGCGGTGCAGACGACGGCGGCACCCGGGGCCAGGGCCTGCGGTGGGGCCGGCTGGCCGTCGCAGACGACCGGGGACTGCCCCAGGGCCTGGTCGGTGAGCTGTACGTCGTAGACCGTGCTGTTGCCCTGGTTGGTGATCGTGTACTGGACCACCGGGAGGGGCTCCGCGGCGGTGTTGACGGCGACGTCGAGCGCCAGGGCGCCGGCCACGCCCTGGTATCCCGCGTCCGCGGAGGCGAGGGTCTCCATGCCGAGCGAGGGGATCTCCCCCCGCGCGACCACCGTGGCCGTCTGCACCCCGGGCGCGGCGCTCACCCGCGACACGCAGGTGACGGTGGTCAGCCCCCGCATGGCGAAGCCCTGGCCCTCCGGGCAGTGCAGGGCGGCCTCCGGGACGGCGGGGTCGGTGACCGTGACCCGGTGCAGGTCGGCACCCGAACGGTTGGTCAGCCGGTACTCCTTGACGACCACGTCCCCGACCCGGACCCCGGTGCGCTCCGCCTCCCGCCCCGGCCGCGTGTTGACGGTCACGGAGAGGTCGAGCGCCCGGGGCCCCACTCCGTCGGCGACGGCCCGCGAGGTCCAGGAGGCCGGCGACCAACCGCCCACCGGGGCCACCAGGAGCAGCGCTCCGACGGTGAGCAGCAGGGTTCTCGTGCGGGTGGAGGCACTGACCGCCATCCGAGGTCTCCTTTCCGGCCCCGGGCGCCCCGGTGGCGATCAGCGTCAGCCGCCGGCCGGGAACGGGAAAGCCGGGCGCCCGGCGATTGGGCCGATCGGGCGGCGAGTGCACGAGGACGGCCGATCCCGGCCCGCCGGACCCGCCCGGCGGGAGGAATCCGACACGGACGGCCCACCGCAGCCGACACGCGGTTGAGGCAGCCGGCCTAAGCCAGAACCGCCGCGCGGCCCGGAATCGCCAGGCGCCGCGCGACCCGCGGGTGAAGCGGCCCGGAGGATCGGCGGCCGTCTCCGCCCGGGCGCCGACACTGTGCACAGGACCGGTGGCCATCAGCCCAGGAGCACACCGGCATCACGGGAGGCGGTCGTCATGGCAAGCGGCACTGTTCTGCTGGCACTGCGGGAGATCCCCTCGGGCGGAGGCGTCGGCACCGAGCAACTGCGCCGCATCGGCAAAGAGCTGGAGGAGCAGGGGCTGGAGCCCCGGTGGGCCGCCAGCACCGAGGACGTCCGGGCCACCTTGCACACGGAGGCGGGGCTCGCCGCGGCCGTGGTCGCCTGGGACCTACCGGGCGCCGCCGGTGACGGCCAGGGCGGCGCCGAGGTCCTGCGCCAGCTCCAGCGGCGCTACAAGCGGCTGCCGGTCTTCCTGCTCATGGAGGACGGGTCCGAGCGCGACCTCGAACACCTGCCGCTGTGGGTCTCCGAGGCGGTCGTCGGCTACATCTGGCCGCTGGAGGACACCGCCCCGTTCATCGCCGGCCGTGTCGTGGCGGCCGCCCACACCTACCACCAGAACCTCCTGCCGCCGTTCTTCAAGGCGCTGCGCCGCTTCGACGACGCGCACGAGTACTCCTGGCACACCCCCGCGCACTCCGGTGGCGTCGCCTTCCTCAAGTCCGCGCCGGGCCGGGCCTTCTTCGAATACTTCGGCGAGCGCCTCTTCCGCAGCGACCTGTCCATCTCGGTGGGCGCGCTGGGGTCCCTCTTCGAACACAACGGCCCGATCGGCGACGCCGAGCGCAACGCCGCCCGCGTGTTCGGCTCCGACCGCACGTACTTCGTCCTGCACGGCGACTCCACCGCCGACCGCATGGTGGGGCACTACAGCGTCACCTCCGACGAGATCGCGCTGGTCGACCGCAACTGCCACAAGTCCGTACTGCACGGGCTGGTCCTCTCCGGCGCCCGCCCCGTCTACCTGGTGCCGACCCGCAACGGCTACGGACTGGCCGGTCCCCTGCCGCCGAACGAGATCGCCGCGGACGCCGTGGCCGCCCGGGTCGCGGCGAACCCGCTGGCGGCCGGAGCGGCCTCCCGGCAGGCCCAGTACGCGGTGCTGACCAACTCGACGTACGACGGACTGTGCTACGACACCATCGCGACGGCACACGCCCTCGCCCCGAGCACGCCGCGGCTGCACTTCGACGAGGCGTGGTTCGCCTACGCCCGGTTCCACCCCCTGTACGCCGGGCGCTTCGGGATGGCCGTGGGTCCGGACACCTTCGCCGGCGCCGACCGGCCCACCGTCTTCTCCACGCAGTCCACGCACAAGCTGCTCGCCGCGCTGTCGCAGACGGCGATGGTCCACGTCAAGTCCTCGCCCCGCGCCCCCGTCGAGCACGAGCGCTTCAACGAGGCGTTCATGATGCACGGCACCACCTCGCCCCTCTACCCGGCGATCGCCTCCCTCGACGTGGCGACCGCCATGATGGACGGACCGCAGGGGCAGTGGCTGATCGACGAGGCGGTGACCGAGGCCGTCCGCTTCCGCCAGGCCGTCGTGCGGACCGGCCGGCGGATCGCCGACGCGGGGGACCGTCCCGGATGGTTCTTCGGGGTCTGGCAGCCCGACGCCGTCACCGACCCGGCCACCGGCGAGCGCGTCCCCTTCGCCGACGCCCCCACCGAACTGCTGCGCGGCGAGCCCGCCTGCTGGCTGCTGGAGCCCGGCGCGGACTGGCACGGCTTCCGCGACCTCAGCGAGGGCTACTGCATGCTGGACCCCATCAAGGTCACCCTGACCTGCCCGGGGGTGACGGCCACCGGCGAGACGTCGCCCTGGGGCATCCCGGCGCGGGTCCTGACGTCGTACCTGGCCGACCGGGGCATCGTCGTGGAGAAGACCGACAGCTACACGACGCTGGTCCTCTTCTCCATGGGGATCACCAAGGGCAAGTGGGGCACCCTGATGGACGCCCTGATGGACTTCAAGGCCCTGTACGACACGGACGCGCCCCTGGAGGAGGTGCTGCCCGCCCTCGTCGAGCAGTTCCCGCTGCGGTACGGCGGGACCACCCTGCGCGGCCTGTGCCAGGAGATGCACGAGCACCTCACCCACGCCGAGCTGATCGGCGCCCTCGACACGGCGTTCCAGCGGCTGCCCGAGCCCGTGGAACCGCCCCAGCGCTGCTACCAGCGGCTCATCCGGGGCGGTACCGAACGCCTCCGGCTCGGGGAGGCCGCCGGGCGCGTCGCCGCCGCCATGGTCACGGTGACCCCGCCGGGCATCCCGGTGCTGATGCCCGGCGAGTCCGTCGGGGCCCCGGACGGCCCGCTCCTGCGGTACCTGCGCGCCCTGGAGGCGTTCGACCGGGCGTTCCCCGGGTTCCACAGCGAGGCCCACGGCGTCACCATGGACCCGGAGAACGGGGACTACCTGATCGAGTGCGTCAGGCTCCCACAGGGCTGACGAGCGGCCGGCCGCCTCGTGCCGGGAGGCGCCCCGCCGGCCCCCGGCCGTGCGGGGCGCCCGGTGCGCGCGCCTCCGCCCCGGTCGTCACACCGCCCGGCCGCCCCGCACGTCCCCCGCGTCCCTCGCGTGCTTCGTGCCCAGGGAGACCAGGTAGCGCCCGTCGTCCTCCGGCAGGTTGCGGTGGACGACGTCGGACAGGGAGCGGGTCCGCCGCAGGATCTCCATCCCCTCGGGGGAGAAGGTGGCCGGGGTGAAGAGCCTCGGTGACAGCAGGGGGTTGGTGAGGGCTTCGGAGAACGAGTCGATGCCGATGATCCGCCCCAGCAGATTGCCGAAGAGGCTGCCGTGCCTCCTGTCCTCGGCGAAGATGCCGACGTACAGGTCCAGTTCGTCCACATCGGTGTACAGGTCGTACAGCGCCTCGCGCACGACCGGGTCGCCGGAGACCTGGCGCAGGTCCGTGACGCGCGGGAAACCGAAGTGCTCCCGGTAGTCGTTGTAGGACGCCACCTGCAGCTCACGGCTGACCTCCAGGCTGCGGGTCTCGGTGGGCAGCAGCAGGGGGTCGGTGTTGAACAGCCCCATCCGCCCGGCCGGCTGGCGGGAGAGGTCGTCGAAGAGGGGCCCCATGCCCCGGTCCTCCAGGAGGCGGCCGTTGGCCAGGGTGTGGAGGAGGGGGACGTCCTCGCCGTCGATCCGGTAGCTGGAGGGAATGAGGCTGTGCCACCGGTAGACCAGGCTGAACTCGATGGTCGACCAGTTCTCCCGGTGCCAGCTCGCCCTGACGGTGCGCGTCGGGTCGAGGATGAACCGGAAGTGGTAGGGGGTCAGGTGGTTGATGTACTCCTCCAGCACCAGCCGGATCGTCATCACCACCAGGATGTTGCGGGTGGTCTGGAAGACCCGCTCGTCGTCCCACGTCGGGTGCGCCCGGGTCAGCAGCCCGGCGATCCGGTTGTGCTCGCGCAGGAACAGCACGTTCACCAGCATCGGGCCGATGTGGGCGTGCGCGCGGTCGCCGCCCGTCGCGAACACGGTGTCGCGCAGCGGCTCGGGCACGTCCTCCCAGCGCACCGGCTTCAGGGCGTCGAACTGGGCCTTGATCTGCCCGTTCTCGCACAGGAGCGGCGGGAACTCGCCGCCGTTGACGACGCGGCTCTTCAGCCGTCCGCCGTCGAACTCCCGCAGGCACGAGGTCACCTCCTCGTCCGCCCCGTACAACTGCACCAGGTCGATGGTGTGCGGGGAGTCCGTGCGCCGCGGGTCGCCGCCCCGGCCGTGGCCGCGCAGGAACCCGTCGGTGAACCACTGGGCGAAGGCGGGCAGGAGCGCGGTCGAGCGGTGGCAGGTCTCCCCGGCGCCTTCGCGGCGGAAGAGCTCGGCCGCCCGCTCCGGCGCGGGGCGCCCCGGATGCGGGGCGGTGTCCGGAGGGAGGTGCCGGCCCACGTAGGACCGGTCCGTGAGCGAGGGCCACGAGGTGTAGGGCGCCATCGTGCTCAGCGGGTTGGGGCGGGGAGGCGCCTTGAGGATGGCCAGGTCGGTCAGGACCGCGTTCGTCCTGCGGTGCAGCCACCGGTTGCGCTGGACCGCCCGCCACAACGGCTCGTAGTGGGTGAGCACGTGCGCCTCGACGCGGTTGCGCAGCCCGTCCCGGGACGGGTCCCGACCGTCGCCGGTCGGCGCGTCCGCCTTGCGGGAGGTGGTGGTCATCTGGGCCCTGCTCTCTGGTCGGCACCCCGTGCGAGGTCGTGCGCTTCGGACGTCTCACCCCCCGGTGGGGAAGGGGCGGGAAGGGTCAGGAAGGGGCCGCGCCCCCCGTGGCCACGGTGTAGTGCTGGGGGTACGGGGTGCCCGCGTAGTCCATCGCGCCGTCGGCCCCGGGCAGGGGCCTGACGCCGGGGCGCAGCAGTACCCGGTGCACCATCTCCGGGACGATCGCCCGGGCCGGGTACCTGCCCACGCAGTCGTGCGCCCCGTGCCCGAGCACCATGTTGTGCACCGGTGTGCGGTCCGGACGGAAGGCGTACGGCTCCTCGACCACCGTCTCGTCGAACATCGCCGACGCCATGCACGCGTGGACGACCGTGCCCGCCGCCAGGCGCGTCTCCCGCGGCGTGCCCGCGGCCAGGACGTGGCCGCGCACGCACAGCCTCGGTGTCGACGGCACGAAGGGGTGGAAGCGCAGCGCCTCCCAGACGTGGGCGTCGAAGGACGCGGGGTCGGGCCCGGACGCCAGCCGCTCCGCCTCGGCCAGCGCGTCGGGGCGCGCCGCCAGCTCCTTCAGCGCCGTCGCCGCGCACTGGGTGGCGTTCTGCTGGTAGCCGATGAGGTAGCCGACGAGCTGGTGGTTGATCCGCTCGTCGTCCATCTCCGCCCCCGGGGGGAGGACGGTCCGCAGCATCCGGTCGAGGACGTCCTTCGGCGGCCCGCCGTCCGCCCCGGTCCCGGGCGCGGCGGCACGGCGCCGTTCGATGACGGCGGCGACGAGGTCGTGCAGCTCCTTGCCCGCCGCCACCCCCGACGCGTGCACCTCGGGGTCCCTGTCGGGGTTGACGAAGACGGCCCACTGCACCCGGCGGGAGAGCCGGTGGAGGGTCCTCTCGTCCACACCGGTGAAGCCGAGGTACTCGACGGCGACGCGAGCGGCGACCGGGGCCGCGTACTCCTGGATGTAGTCGAACGTCGTACGGCCCTGGCCGTGCGCCTCCGCCACCGCCCGGTCGAGCGCGTCGTCGGCGAGTCGGGCGGTGAGCCGGCGGACCGGGCCGAAGTCCTCCGCCGGCAGCATCAACTGTGCGTGGCCCCGGTCGTGCCAGTGGACGTCGGCGCCGTCACGGGCCAGCATGAACGGCCCGTGCAGGGCCTCCTCCAGCGTCGGCCCGTACACGCCCACGGTGAACACGTCCGGGGTGGACAGCACCTCGACCACGTCCGGCATGCGGGTGACGAAGACGCCGACCGGGGTGGCGAACACCGGGCGGGCGGCGCGCAACTCCCGGAAGAGGGCCGGCCCGTCGCCCTTCATGCGCTGCCGGAGCAGCGCGACACGCCGTGCCGCGTCGCTCTCCGGAATGGCGTCGTACGCCGCGAGGAAGTCCATGGGCCCACCCAGACGTGGCAGGGCGGCACGGAAGGCCGCCGACGGGATCCCTCCCATTACGGCACACCGGTCCTCCTCGCGCACCCCGGTCACGCTGGCCGCGTGAACGGCCTGCTCCTTCCAGAGACACGGCCGCGCGCCGCCGCCCTCCCGCGCGGCCGACCGCCCAGCATGGGGGCCGGGGACCGGCCCCGGCAGCGACAGGAAGGCCAGACAGCATGTTCCGACAAGGCGAACCGCCCCCCGTCCTCCCGGCGCGCGGGGCCCCCACGCCGGAGGAGCGGGCCGGGGCGCGGGCTTCGGACCGGGGCGGACGCGCCGGGGGAGCACGGTGACGGCCACGGCCGGCGGAGGGACGGGCGCCTTGCCCGCCGGACCCCCGGCCGTCACCGTCCCGGTCACCGGCGCGGAGTACACCGGCTACCTGGTGGGGATCGTCGTCCTGCCCTTCGTCGTCCTCGCCGCCGCCCTCCCCGCCGCGTGGGAATGGGGGGCGGGCCCCCTCGACATCGCGCTCGGACTGGGCATGTACGCGATCTCGATCGCGGGCATCTCGACCGGCTACCACCGTCACTTCACCCACCTGTCCTTCAAGGCGAAACAGCCCTTGCGCGTCGCCCTGGCGCTGGCCGGCGGCATGGCCATGGAAGGCCCGGTCTCCCTGTGGGTCGCGGAGCACCGCCGCCACCACCAGTTCTCCGACCGGGAGGGCGACCCGCACTCGCCGTGGGCCTTCGGTACCGGGCGCCGGGCCCTCCTCAGGGGGCTCTGGCACGCGCAGGTCGGCTGGTTCGCACGACGGCGGCGCGCGAACATCGCCCGCTACGCCCCGGACATCCTCAACGACCCCGTCATCAGCCGCCTGGACCGCTGGTACGGGCTCACCCTGACCGTCTCGCTCGCCCTGCCGCCCCTCGTCGGAGGGCTGTGGACCATGTCCTGGCACGGGGCCGCCACCGCGTTCTTCTGGGGGAGCCTCGTCCGCTACGCCGTCGTCCACCACGTCACCTGGTCGGTCAACTCCGTCGCCCACGCCTTCGGCCCGCAGCACTACGCGAGCCGGGACCAGTCGCGTGACGTGCGCTGGGTGGCCCTGCTCACCTTCGGCGAGGGCTGGCACAACCTGCACCACGCGGACCCGACCAGCGCCCGGCACGGTGCTCTGCGGGGCCAGTTCGATGCCACCGCGGCACTCATCCGGCTCTTCGAACGCCTCGGGTGGGCCCATGACGTCCGCTGGCCGGACCGGAGCCGGCTCGCCGCACGACGCCGCGTACCGGCCGACCCGGACGGCGGCTGCCGCGCCGCCGGCGGTGCCCGGTCCCGCGGTGGTCGCACGACGGAGTGAATGACGTGGCCGGCCGGTGTGTCGCGGTGATCCGGTGGCACCGCGACAGGCGGGCGGGGTGATAAGCAAGGACCGTCCGATCACCCGCCTGCACGAGCGCCGGCCGTCCCCGCGCGCCGACGCCCCGAGGACCCCGTGCAGACCAGCGGTGGCCACCGACCCCGTCTTCCCGCCCGCCGGAGGTGTCCCGTTGGACCCGAGCAACCGCGACGCCGCCGTCACCGGCATCGGACTCCTGTCCCCGGCGGGGGTCTGCGCCGACGAGACGTGGAAGGTCATGCTCCGCGGCGAGTCGACGGCGCGACCCGACCCCGTCCTCGAAGGGCTGCGGACCGACTTCTCCTGCGCGGTCCCCGACTACCCCGTCCGTGCGCTGCTCGGCCACGCGGTGACGCGCCGCCTCGACCCGTACGCCCAGATGGCGGTGGTCGCCGCGCGCCAGGCGGTGGGCGACGCCGGCCTGGACCCGGGGGAGTGGCGCAGCGAACGCGTCGCGGTCGTGCTCGGCGTGGGCAGCAACAGCCTGCACACGTACGAGGAGCCCTTCCGGCTCCTGCGCGATAACCGCAGCGACCGCGTCTCCCCCCTCCAGATCACGCGCAGCGTACCCAGCATGGCCGCCGCGGAGGTGGCACTCGACCTGGGCGCGCACGGCGTGAACTTCACCACCAGCAGCGCCTGCGCCTCCGGGGCCACCGCCCTGGGGGTGGCGCTGGACCTCCTGCGGAGCGGCCGCTGCGACGTCGTCCTCGCCGGCGGGAGCGAGTCCGCCCGCAGCCGGATGACGGCCGCGTGCTTCATCCAGATGCGGGCCATGTCGTCGCGCCGCGGCGACCCCGCCACCGCCTCCCGGCCCTTCGACACCGAACGGGACGGGTTCGTCCCCGGCGAGGGAGCGGCCGTCCTGGTGCTCGAACGGGCCGAGGACGCGCACCGGCGCGGCGCCGACGTCCACGGCTACCTGGCGGGGTACGGGGCGAGCGCCGACGCCCACCATCCGGCGGCCCCCCACCCGGAGGGCCGGGGCGCGCGGACGGCGGTGCTGGCCGCGCTCGACGACGCCGGCTGCGCCCCCGGGGACGTCGACCACGTCAACGCGCACGCCACCTCCACGCCGCTCAACGACGTCACCGAGGCGCGGCTGCTGCGCCGCCTCTTCGCGCACGACCCGCCGGTCACCGCCAACAAGAGCGTCATCGGCCACGCGCTGGGAGCCGCGGGCGCGATCGAGGCGGCCCTGACCGCGCTGACCCTGCGGCACGGCGTGATCCCCCCGACGGCCAACCTGCGGCGCCAGGAAGCGGGCGCGGAACTGGACGTCGTCACGGGCCGGCCCCGGACGGCCCGCATGCGGACCGCCCTCAGCACGTCGTTCGGGTTCGGAGGGCAGAACACCGCGCTCGTCTTCCGCGCCCCCTGACCCGCGGGCGGGGCGCCCCGACGGCCGACCACCGGGGCGCGCCCCACCGGCGGCGTCAGGCCGCGCGGCCGTCCCCCGCCGGACCGCCGTCGGCGCCGCCTCCCGCGCGTCGCGCGTGCCTGCCGAGGCTGGACGCGGCGGCACGGAGGTCGTCGGCGGCCGTCCGGCAGGAGTCCGCCTGTCGGCGGAGGGTCGGCACGCACCAGCCGGGCACGTGGGGCCGGTCCGCCAGTCGGGCCGCCTGGGCCAGGAGCTGTCCCGCGACCCGGGCCAGCGCCTCCGCCTCGGCGCGAAGCCCCTCCTCTTGCGAGCGCGACTGCCCGTCGCGCACGGCGTCCGTGGTCATGCGGCCTCCTCGGTCATACGGCCTCCTCGGTTTCCTCGGGTCGGGGGCGCCCCGCGGAACCGGGCGGGGCGGAGGCACTCCGCCCCGCCACCGGCTCCGTGGCGCCCGCGTCAACGGGGCAGTGGGGACCCGGCGCCGCGGCGGGCCTGGTACGCGGACGCGCTGAGCACGAACAGCGGCCTCGCGCCGTCCAGGCCCAGCGACCGCAGCTGCCGCACGAGCGGGGGTTCCTCGCCGGTCTCCCCGGTGGCGCACCGGAGGCGCGCCTCCGGTGCCGGGTGGAACCGCTGCCGTCCCGCGCTGTGCACCAGGGTGCGCAGCGTCGTGCCGGCCGACCGCCCGTAGAGCACCGAATCCGTGTGCGGAGCCGGCACCGACGGCCCGAGGCCGCCGCTGAAGTCGAGCAGGGGCCGCTCCGCCCCTCCCGCAGCGGTGTCGCCGGGTCCGGTCAGGACGGCGTGGAGCCGGTTTCGCGTCAGCCGCACGTCCAGGTGGGCCGTCCGGGCCGGATGGCCCCACAGCTCCCTGCCGGCCTCCTCGGCCTCCGGGGTGGTCACGGCCAGCGCGGTGACCTGGCGGCCGACGCGGCGGGTGTCCGCCCGGCGCAGCAGATCACGCACGACGTCGTACCCGCGGGGCCGCCACAGGTCGTTCACGAGCACGGCGAGACCCAACTCGTTGTAGGGGCCCAGGCTGACGCAGCGGTGTTCGTACGCGGAGAGCGCGACCAGGACACGCCGCCCGAACCGGGTGGGGACCATCCAGGAGGCGGGGGACAGGAGCTCGGCCGCCGCGGACGGGGCGACGGCGAAGAACGCGACGACCGCCGTCGAGTCGTAGTACCGCACGGGCACTTCGACCGGCCCCGCCGAGGTGGCCACCGGGGTGACCGGCACCGCCATCAGGGGGTAGCCCTGCGGGGGGTTGGCGCGGTCCTTCAACTGGTACACCTGCGACCGCACCACCTCCCCCCGGTAGGGGGTCAGCGCCTCGTCGATGTCCCGCCGCGCGTCGGGCAGGTCGTTCTCCAGGTTGTCGATGTACTTCCCCAGCGAGTGGCACAGCGGGAACTCGTGGCTCGGATCGGTGTAGTCGACCTCGTACCAGTCCTCGTGCGGGGTGAACACCGTGCCCGATCCCGCGCCCCTGCCGTCCAGCGTGGGTACGAGGTCGTGCTGGTTGGTGACGGTCGCCACCCAGGTGCGGGGGTCGGCCGGCCTCTTGTTGTCGACGGGGGACCCCACGGTCACCGCGTGCGTCACGCGGAAGCGCCGGCAGAACCCGCTGTTCTGCACCAGGTTCATCAGGGCGATGCCGCCCTCGCTGTGGCCGATCACGGCCAGCTCGGCGCCGTCGGGCACTCCGTACTCCTCGATGGCCAGCAGGATGCCGCGGGTGTAGGGGGACTCCGGGTCGAACAGGTTGCTCCACGCGCCGATGAAGTCCTGGGGGGAGTCGTTGCGGGGCCTGCCGGGCGCCATGCCGGGGGCCTGGAGGACGTGCCGTACCTTGCCGTCCGGGCCGCGCACGTCCTGGATCAGGATGCGGCCCTCGCACCCGAGCAGGGCGATGTTGCGCAGGAAGCCCATGAGCGAACCCCGCTCCGCGAGCGACCGGGCGTCGTCCTCCTCCAGGGTGACCGGGACGGCGGAGCCCTCACCGGAGTCGAGGGCCGAGAGGTGCCGCGACGAGATGCCGAGCCAGGGGTCGGCGTGCAGCGCCTCGCCGGTGGCGATCTGCCACCCGACCTCGTCGTTGAGCGGGTTCTCGTCGAGCAGCGCCCGGATGGCCGACAGCTCGGCCAGCAGGGGCGCCAGCGTCGACAGGGCGCGCTCGGCCCCCCGGTCCCTGAGCACCGCCCGCAGGGCCCGCAGCGCTTCCACGTCGCGGTCCTCGGCCACGGCGTCCATCAGGCGCCGCATGCCCGGGTCCCGCTCCAGCTCGGGATGTTCCAGCAGGACCGCCGCGACCCGCAGCCGCAGCGACGTCACGGCGACCCGGTTCGCCAGGCTCTCCCGTCCGCAGACCTCACCGACCTGCCCCATCCTCTTCAGGGGCCCGCCCCGCGCCCGCAACGCGAACCCCAGGCCGGAACCGCGGGTCAGGGCGCGCACCAGGGCCCGGTACGCGGCCGCCCCGGTACCCGGGTGCCGCACGCTGGACCGTGCCAGCCACGGCGAGGCGAGCACGGCGCTCGCACGGGTGGAGGCGCCCATGACCGTCTGCGCGGCGCGCGAGACCTCCAGGGCCGCTTCGCGCAGCGACCGCGCGACCTCGGCCCGGTCGGGCTCGTCCCGGTGCGCGGCACCGGGAGGGTGCTGGGATGCCATGGCGGCCTCGCAGAACGGAAGCGGGCCGACCGGTTCAGCCCTCCTGGGACGATGGTCGGAGCCCCGGCCCGTCCGCGCATCCGGGAAGGCCGGTGCCCGGGGCGCGGAGCGCGGGGGCGGCTCGGGCGCCGCACCACCCGGCACCGTGGGCGGCGGTGGGCCGCGGGCCGGTGGTGCTCCGGCAAAACCCCGGTACGGGCGGGGGCCGGCCTCCGCGCGGCCGGTCGCGGACCGGACGGCGTGCGGACGCGGCCGGCGGGGAGGAACCGGATCCCGGGCCGATCCTCCGTCCGCGGTACGCGACGGCCGCGCCCCACCGGCGGCGAGGGCGGTGCCCGGTAGGTCGTCCGGTGCGTCCGGAGCGCCGCGGGACGGTGCCCGTGCTCAGCGGACCGCCACGACGATCACCTGGTCCCCTTCCGCGAACCGTACCGGTCGCCGCTTGTCCGGGTTGATCCGTACGCCGTAGTCCGGGGCCGTCGACAACTGGTGGTGCAGCCGGTAGCCGATGGCGCACTCGTACTGGCGGCGGGCGGACTCGACGACGGTGGCGAAGGTGACCTCGCGACCGGGCCGGACGTAGTTCACGGCGGGCTTCAGGTAGATTTCGCTCCCCTCGGCGGCGAACAGCTCCGTGAAGAGGTCGGCGAGGTGCCGGTTCTCGGAGATCTGCGTCATGAGCAGGCTGATGAGCCGCCCGCTGACGATGAAGTCGGCGCCTTCCCGGACCGGGGCCAGCGGTCGGTTCCGGTCGTCGGACATCTCGGTGATGACGGCGATCTCCCGTCCGGTGGACTCCTCGATGGCCCGCAGGTGCAGCAGTGTGAGCAGCGTGCGGTCGTCGGGGTCCGGGCCCTTCCCCGCCGCGCCCCGGCCCGGGAGGTCCGCGCCCGTGGGCGCGGCCGGGTGGCCCCCGTCACCGATGACGATCACGCTGTCGTACGAGGGCACGTCCAGATCGGCCAGGGTGCGCGGCTCGGTGATGTCGCCACTGTGGAAGGTCACGCTCAGGTGGCGTGTCGTGCCGTCGGCGGTGTACGCGTCCCGCACCGCCGCCTCGGTGCCGAGCGCCACGACGTCCAGGGTGGAGCGGGGGGCCACGTACTGGTCGAGCTGTTCCACGATGAGCGGGGCGCGCCGGTTCCAGCCCAGGAGCAGCAGGTGCTCGGCGGCCGGTACCGGGACGGCGGCACCGACGATCGCGTCCTCGTCCACGGGCAGGGGCGCGTCCGTGCGGACGGCCGTGTCGTCGTCCCGCGTGATGACCAGGAGCTGGTCGTCGGCGTCGATCCTGGTGTCGGAGGGCGGGTTGAGGGCGATGGCGCCGTCGGCGGAGAGGACACCGACCACCGAGGAGGTGGCGAACGACAGGAGCGTCTCGCCGAAGGTCCGGCCGGCGAAGTCGGAGGCGGAGCAGGTGTAGAACTCGTCCCCCTCGAAGTCCAGCAGCTCCTGGTACACGAGGGAGAGCCCCGGCTGGCGGGACGTCTGCACCAGGAGCCGGGCGATGACGTCGTCGATGTTCAGGACGCAGCCGCCGGGCCCGGCGGCCAGCGTGGCCGCCAGGTGGTGCCGGGCGTCACGGACCGCGGCGATCACCGCGGTGTCACCGCCGACCCGGGGAACGGCCGCGTTGACGGCCAGGAGCGTCTTCACCACCTGGAGGTCGCCGCCTTCGTCGCGGGGCGGCAGCACGAGGACGGCTTTGGCGGTGTGCGGACTGACCCTGGCGAGGACGGCGGGGACGGTGACGGAGCCGGTGCGGCAGATGACCCGGGTGGAGCGGTTCCTGCCGACGTTCGCGGCGATCTCGCTCTCCATCTCCACCTTGTCCTTGGCGGCGAGGACGGCGACGGCGGACCGGCGCTGGTTGGCGTTGGCCACCACCAGCTCCGAGATCACGGGGAAGACCTGGTCGGACCAGCCGAGCAGCACGGTGTGGCCCTTCTCCAGAACCGTGGAGTGGCCGAGCCGGAGCGCCATGATCCGGCGGTTGATACCGGTGGTGATGAGACTGACGAGCGTCGACACGAAGAGCAGCGCCACGAGCGCGAGCAGCACCGACAGCAGCACGTAGGTGGGGGAGCCGACCTCGCCCCCGACCTCGAGGGTCTCCCCCACGCGGTGCCAGACCTCCGAGATCCGGGCGGACAGGGTCTTCGGCGCGTCCTGGTCCGTCCACACGAGCGCGATGCTCGCGGGGACCACGACGGCCAGGCACATGAGGACGAGCCAGCCGATGAGGACGGGAGTGCCGCGCGCGATCAGGTTGTCGAAGTGGTAGCGCGCACGCAACCGGGCGGAAGACGCGTGTCGTGCCATGCGAAGCCCCCGAAGAACATGAGACACCGTGCCGGACGATGACGAACCGTTACTCGACTGGGGCTTCACGCTAACGCGCCGTGCACGCGATCCTTCGGACCGCCACCCTCCTTCCCGGGTCGAACGGGCGCCCGCCCCGGCGCGCCGTCCGCGTCCGCGCGCCCGTCCCGCCCCTTCGTCCGTATGGGGGAGTTGGGTTGCTTTCGCCGCAGCGGCTCCCCGATTCTCATTCGTGTCCGAAAATGAGTCATGGAGGGGTGGGGAGCATGGTGGACGCCGTCGTGGTGATCGACTGCGGTTCGGAGCAGGTCAAAGCGGGCCTGGCCGGTCAGGACGCGCCGCAGGTGGTGTTCCCCTCGCAGGTCGGCCGCCGCAGGGCGCCGGGGACGTCGGACGGCGTCGTCGTGGTGGGGGAGCAGGCCCGCGCCATGGCGGCGGGGACGGGCCAGGTCTCCCAGCCGCTCCTGGACGGCAAGGTGGTGCACTGGGACGACTACATCAAGCTGTACCGGCACGCCCTGCTCCCCTGGCCGGACGCCGCCGCCTCGGGCGGGGTGCTGA
Organism: Streptomyces tamarix; assembly: GCF_032423885.1. NCBI lineage: Bacteria > Bacillati > Actinomycetota > Actinomycetes > Kitasatosporales > Streptomycetaceae > Streptomyces > Streptomyces tamarix. The sequence goes on from NZ_JAWCTQ010000041.1 coordinate 29,546, forward strand.
TGGTGCAGCACCGCGACCGCATCTCCGAGCAGGGCAGGTGCCGGATCGTGGTGGCCCGGCAGCAGGGGGCGGCGCGCGTCGCGGTGGTCGACGCCGCCGTCGCCGCGGCGGCAGCCGTGGGCCGGACCACCGCGCTGGTGGTGGACATCGGCGCGGCGGGGACCCGGGTCAGCGCCGTCCACCGGGGACGGCCGGTCGGACCGGTCGCCCGCAGCGCGATCGGCGGCAGGGACATCACCAACCACCTGTTGCACAGGCTGACCCAGCGCGGCTACACCTTCACCGGCAGGGCGGAGCGCGGCCTCGTCCAGGTCATCAAGGAACGCCTGTGCTTCGTCGCCCTCGACTACGACGACGCCCGGAAGCGGGCCGAGGACACCTCGGCGATCGAGGAGACCTGCGAACTGCCGGACGGGAGGGTCGCCTCCGTCGGCGTCGAGCGTTTCGCCTGCCCCGACCGTCTCTTCCGGCCCGAGGACTGGGGCCTGGAGGTGCCGGGACTGCCCGCGATGGTCCAGCAGGTGGTCGACGCCGCCGACAGCGGCATCCGCGCCGACCTGTTCGCGGGCGTCGTGCTGACCGGTGGCACCGCCCTGCTGCCGGGGCTCTCGGAGCGGCTCGCGAAGGAGCTCCGCGCCCTCAGCCGGGGCGCACCGGTGGAGGTCGTCACACCGACCGAACCCGGCCACCGGGCCTGGAGCGGCGCGTCGATCCTGGCCGCCGCCGGTGCCGTCCCCTGGAACCTCTGACCGGACGGCCGGGGGCCCGGGAGACCGGCCCGGCCCTCGCGGCCGGCGGGCCGGTCAGACGCGGTCGGCCGCGATCAGGAGGTACTGGAAGGAGCCGTCCTTGTACGCGTTGATGAACGCCTCTTCGATGCCGGTGACCAGGGAGGAGGTGGCGCGCAGCTCCCAGTAGGGCAGGGTCGCGGCGGTCAGGTCGACGACGGCCTGCGGTACGAGGCGGTTGTCGGCCATGGCGCGCAGGTATTCCCGGCGGGAGTGGATGTTGCACTCGAAGTGCGCGTTGATCTGGGAGACCCACTTCGAGGGCTGGCCGTAACGCGGGTTCCAGCAGCCGGTGATGGTCACGTAGCGGCCGCCGACCGCGAGGATGCGGGAGTGCTCGGCGAAGAGGTCGTGCAGGTCGACGTACATGCTCGACTCGTTGTTCCACGAGGCCGCGGTCCGCCCCGTCTCGAAGGGCGTGGCGAGCATGTTGCACACGCGGGCGCGGACACGGTCCGCGATGCCGAGTTCGTGGGCGCGCCGGTTGGCGAAGTCGGCCTGCTTGGCCGACAGGGTGACCCCCTCGACCCTGCACCCGAACCGCTGGTGGGCCATGACCATGGAACCGCCCCGGCCGCAGCCGGCGTCCACGAGCGTGTCGTCGCGCCCGACGGGGCCGAGGTGGTCCAGGAGGACTTCGGCCTGCGTCGACTCCAGGCGGTGGAGTTCGGCGATCAGCTTCTTCTCGTACTCGCTGTCGCCCGCGTCCCCGAGGGCGGCGTGGTCGACGTCGCCGATGCCGTAGTGGTGGTGGTAGAGCCCGTCGACGTCGCCGAGACGCAGGTTCACGGGCCTGGCCTCCTGGTCCCAGTAACGGGCGATGTCACCCTGGTAGGGCGACGCCGGGGCGGGGACGAACGCGGAGGCGCCGGGGCCGTCGGTGAGTTCGATGCCGGTCACAGATAAGTCCTTCTTACCAGAAGTCGGGCAGGCTGTATCGATACGTGTTGGTCTGGTGCCAGTAGTGGTTGCCGTCGACCCACGCGGCCACGCCCCGCAGGAAGCGCAGCACGCTCGGGGCGGGGCAGGCGGCGGCCAAGGCGGCGGCCTCGGCTTCGAAGTCGTGCATGAGGTCGTTGTGGACCTCGACGGCCTTCAGGTAGGCGTCCCGCTCGGAGCGGCCCTCGCGTTCGGCGATCACCACGGGCAGGTTCAGGTGCCGGCCCGGGCTGCTGAGTTCCTTGGTGTACGAGTACAGGTCGTTGACGATGGTGGCCGCGTTCCCGGCGAGCGCGATGACCCGCTGCACGGCGGGCTGGGCGTGCAGGTCCGGCGGCAGTTCGTAGCCGCCGACGGTGTCGGTGATGGTGGGGCAGGGGCGGAAGTTGTTGAACTGGCGCATCGCCAGGTACTCCCACACCTCGGGGACGTGGTCCGTCTCGGCCCAGGCGGCCTCGGCGAGGTACCCCAGGTGCAGACGAGCCATGTCGTGCCGGAACCGGTCGGCCTGGGAGGGGGTGGCCCGCTGGAGGAAGTACTCCATGGCGGAGCGGTAGGCGCGCCGGGGGGCGTCCGACCGGAGCGACTCCACCCAGCCCGGCTCGTACTCCTTCGTCGTGTGCAGCGGGTCGAGGGCCGTGTGCGCCAGCAGGAGGCGGCTGCCGAGGCCGACGGGTGAGCCGCCGTGGTCCTCGCAGTAGCAGTCGTCGACCGCGTTCTCGGCGACCATCAGCCGCGTGGCGATCATCAGGTGGTCGACGGTGGGCGCGTCCGGGTGGCAGGCGACCATGTACCGGCCGACGCAGAAGCCGTCGAACTGGTCCTCCCACTCCGGGGGGCACGCCTGGACCTCGTCGACCGCCCACGCCTTGATCCTGCGGTCGACCTCCGCCACCCGCGCCGGATCGGGTTCCGGCACCGGGTGGTGGTAGAGGCCCGGGACCGGCCTGCCCTCCGCCGGCGCCGCGGGTGCCGGGGGCTCCTCGCGCCGGACCGGGTGCAGGCTCGCCGTGCCCAGACCGCTGGGGCCGCGCAGGATCCGTTCCAGGGCGGGAGCCGGTCGCCCCACCGCGGCAGGTTCCTGGGGTGCGCGCCGGGGGACCGGGCCGCCACCGGAGCCGTCGCCGGGGGCGGGCGCGGCGGCGGGGCCGCCGATGCGGGCGGGGACGTGGGTGCGGGTGAGGACGTGGGTCCCGAAGGGGGCCGCGGCGGTGGGCAGGCCCGACTGTAGAGGGGAAGGCCCGGGGTCGGGCATCCGTGGCTCCTTGGTGAGGTGGGTGGGCTGTCCCGGCTCCCGGGCGCGCTCGCCCGGCCCGGGAGGTCCGGGCCGTCTGTCCGTCTGTCCGTCGGACGGGCCCTCCCTAGTCGCGCTTGCGGGCGATCAGCACGTTCTCCAGCACGCCGAGCGCGTCGGGCACCAGGATGGCGGCGGAGTAGTAGGTGCTGACCAGGTACGAGATGATCGCCTGCTCGTTGATGCCCATGAAGCGCACCGACAGGCCCGGCTCGTACTCCTCCGGCAGGCCGGTCTGGCGCAGGCCGATGACGCCCTGGTCGTCCTCGCCGGTTCGCATGGCGAGGATCGAGCTGGTGTTCTCCTTGCTGATGGGGATCTTGTTGCAGGGCAGGATCGGGACCCCGCGCCAGGCCGGGACGTGCTGCCCGCCGACGTCCACGTGGTTCGGGTAGAGCCCGCGGGCGTTGAGCTCGCGCCCGATCGCCGCGATCGTCCTGGGGTGGGCGAGGAAGAACTTGGTGCTGCGGCGGCGGGAGAGCAGCTCGTCGAGGTCGTCCGGGGTGGGCGGGCCGGAGTGGGGCTGGATCCGCTGCTTGAAGGCGGCGTTGTGGAGCAGGCCGAACTCCCGGTTGTTGATCAGCTCGTGCTCCTGGCGCTCGCGCAGCGCCTCGATGGTGAGCCTGAGCTGCTCCTCGGTCTGGTTCATCGGCCCGTTGTAGAGGTCGGCGACCCTCGTGTGGACCCGCAGGACGGTCTGCGCGACGGAGAGTTCGTACTCGCGCGGGTGGAGTTCGTAGTCGACGAAGGCGCCCGGCAGCTCGACTTCGCCGGTGTGGCCGGCCGACATCGCGATCTCGGCCTCGCCGTGGGTGTTCTGGCGTTGGAGGGAAAGCGAACTGAACTGCTGGATGTGGGCCTGCAGGCTCGGCGACGCGGACATCACGGCGGCGAAGTCGGCGCGGGAGAGGGTGAGCAGGGTGCCGGGGGTCTCGGCGGTGGCGGTGTAGTCCCACGTGGCGTCGGCGTCCAGGAGGGCGTTCTCACCGAACCGGTCGCCGTCGGCGAGGACGGCGACGGTGACCTCGTCACCGTACTTGCCGACGGAGGTCTGGTGGATCCGGCCGTGGGCGATCAGGTGGATCCGGTCGGAGGGGGTGCCGCGCTCGACCAGCACCTCCCCGGTCCGGAAGTCGCGCTGGACGCACCGGTCGGCGATCGCGGTCAGCACCTCCAGGTCCTCGAAGCCCCGCAGCAGGGCCAGCTCGCCGAGCTCGTAGGGGATCACGCGGACGTCGGCACCGTCTTGGATGAACTCGATGTTCCCGTCGCCGACGGCGTAGCTCAGTCGGCGGTTCACCCGGTAGGTGCCGCCCTTGGTCTCCACCCAGGGGAGCATCCGCAGCAGCCAGCGGGAGGTGATCTCCTGCATCTGCGGGGCGGACTTGGTCGTGGTGGCGAGGTTGCGGGCAGCCGCGGTGCTCAGGCTGGACCGCCGGTGCGGCTCCAGCTCTGCTTCCGGGAGGGTCTCAACGGCCATCGGGCGGGCTCTCCTTCACGAGGAAGATGATTGGCATATATATGCGCCAATCAGTGAAATAGGAGAAAAGGAAATGGGTATCTGGAAACCCATCCAGATACCCGAGGAAGATAACACCCAAAATGCCCGATTTATCCAATCCCGTGTGGGATACGGCCTCGATGCGGTCGTCGTCCTTCGCGGAGCCGGGGTCGACCCGGGGGCGGGGACGGCGGTCCGGCCCGCCCGGACGGCGGCGGGGGCGGCGGGTTCCGATGCGGCGGCGCGGCCCACCGGGGGCCGCCGGGGCGGGTTCCGGCGCGTGCCCACGGCGTGTCCGGCCGGCCGTGAGGCGGCGCCGTCCGCCTCGCCCGCGGGGCCGCTCCCTCGGCGCACGAGCTGCTGGGGCCGCCCGTTCCGCGCCCCTCTCCCCGCGGGCGGACGGCCCGCTCGGGGTGCCGCCGCCCTTCGTCAGCCGCACGCGGCGGTGCGGAACTGCTCCAGCGTTCCGGTCCTGTGGCCGTACTTGTCCGTGCCCTCGCGGTCACCGGTCCAGTAGCGGATCTGGCCGGGCTTGAGCTCGGCCAGTTGGGCGCGGGTGAAGTCCACGCCGGTGGTCGCCCATGAATCGTCGTTCGTCCAGCCGTGCACGTGGTAGGTGACGCTCTTGTTCCGCTTGGGCCGCCGCGGCGACCCGTGCGGCTCGGCCCCGTCCAAGGCGTCGAGCGCCCACGCGGCGATCCCGGTGACCGGCTCATCGGGTTCCCAGTGGGCGATGCTCCGCGGTTCCTCGGTGCCCTCGCCGTCGATGGAGAGGGTGGCGCCGTCGATGTGGTCGTGGCACAGGACGAACACCGCGATCGGGCGCCCGCTCTCGGAGACGGACACGCCGGTCCTCCCCGCGCTCGGCACCGTGCATCCCATCAGCGCCCCCAGACCGAGGGCGATGGCCACGGCTCGCCTCACCCGTCTCACCCGTGTCATCCGCGTCTCCCTGATCCGCTTTCCGTGACCGCGTGCTAGGAGGCGCGCCCGCCCGCACATGTGGAGGTGCACCCGGCGTCCGCACGGGGGATGCGGTGATGCGGACGCCGGGCGTGCGGGAGGCGGCTCGTCAGTCGCCCGTGTTCGTCGCCCAGAGCGGGCGGTTGGACTGGTCGTAGACGACGACGTTGCCGTCGTCCTGGACCGCGAGGACGTGGCCGCGGTTCCACGTGTTGGAGTGCCAGACGGCCTTGCCGTTCACGTCGTACAGGACGAAGTTGCCGTCCTGCTGGAAGATCGCGCAGTTCCCCTTGGGCCAGGCGCCGGGGGCCTGCCACGCGGCGCGGCCGTCCTTGTACAGGACGAAGTTGCCGTCCTGTTGGACGCGGAGGACTGCCCGGCCGTTGCCGGACGTCAGCGACTGATTCCTGCAGAACTGGGTGCCTTTGCCGAAGCGGGCGTCGGCGAGGACTCCGGCCGGGCCCGCCTCCTGTGCCGTCCGCGCCTGCTGGGCGGGGACGGACGGGGTGGCGGCGGCACCGGCCGTCGCCACGCCCGTCATGAGCATGGCCGCCGCTGCCGCGAGAGAAATCCGGCTGAACCTCTTCGTCACTGGAAGACCTCCCTGGAGGTGAGGGCATCCCGGGGCGGGATGCGCACCGCGAGGTTTTCCAGGGGCGCGGAGAGTAATCCAGGAATTCAGCAAAGGGGTGTTCTTCGGGCCAGGTCGGAGAGTGGGTGAAGAAATGTTCCGCCTGTTGGCGGGACTCTCCCGTGCCGGACGGCGAAGCGCTGAATGGTCGACCGGATTCGACTGCTGGAGATTATCGTCTCCGTTTTTCTTTTGATGGAAATATTTTATTGCCGCGCAGGTCGGGGCCCGGCCGTTCCGTCCCCGGCGAACGTTCCGCCCGTCCCGGACGCGCGGGCACCCGGCGCCGCCCCGGGACTCCTCAGGGCTGGAGCCGGGAGACGCGCCAGCCACCTCGGTGCCGCTCGTACCGGAGGCGCAGGTGGAGCCGGTCCGGCCGCGCGCACCAGAACTCCACCTCCCGGGGCCGCAACCGGTAGCCGACGAAGCGGTCCGGACGTTCGAGGGCGGCGCCGGACGCGCCGAGGCGTTCGGCCTCGGCACGCAGCGCCGACGGATCGGTGAGCGGCTCACTCTGCCGGGACGCCGCCGACATGGCGTGCAGGGGGACCGCCCGGGCGTGCCAGAGGGCGTCCGCCTCGGTCTCGCCGACCCGCACCGCCGGTCCGCCCAGGCTGATCTGCTGGCCCGTCTCCCGCCAGTAGAGCAGCCCCGATGCCCAGCCGGTCTCGGTGATCTCCCGGCTCTTGCGACTGGTGCCGTGGGTGGTGAACAGGACGCCGCGGGCGTCGACCGCCGTGAACGCCACGGTACGGGTGGACGGCCGCCCCCGCCCGTCGGCGGTGGCCAGCGCGAGCGCCCGCGGTTCGCGGACACCCAGCTCGACGGCGCGGGCCAGCCACCGCTGGACCAGACCCATGGGTTCGGGCGGGGGGTCCTCGTACTCCGGGAAGCCGATGTCGGCCCTCGCGGTGAGGCTTTCGAACCTGCTCGTGTCCATGCGTGCCCTCCTCGGGACGGGGACTGCCGGGCTCAGACGTGGAGGACGCCGCGCCCCACGGTGACTCCGTGGCCGCCGACGTGGACGGCGTGGACGCGCCCCCCGTCGGCCTCGGCCCTGGCGAGCATCAGCGAGGGGCGGCCCATCTCGACGCCCTGGAGGATCTCCAGGTGCTGCCCGTACGCGGCCAGGCCGTGCCGGGCGAGGTGGATGGCGAGCGGTCCGGCCGCCGAACCGGTCGCCGCGTCCTCCACCACGCCGTACGCCGGCGAGAACATCCGGGTGCGCCAGCGCGTGCCCCCTCCGGCGAAGCAGTTCGCGGCCATGTCGGGAAACGCGGACAGGGCACGGTGGTCCGGACGCAGCGCCGAGAGCGCGGCCACGCTCTCCAGGCCCACGAAGACGTGCCGCGGCCCGTTGCGGTACACCTCCACCGGTACCGTGGAGGCGGCCACGCCGAGCGCGGCCAGCAGCTCCTCCGCGTGCTCGTACGGCTCCCAGACGGGGTGCGGCTGGCGCATGCGGACCACCACCGCGCCGCCGTCGTCGTCGAGTTCCACGGGGATGACGCCCATCGCCGTCTCCAGCCGGAGCCGGTCCCTCTTCAGGGTCTCGCCGAGCGCGACGGCGGTGCCGAGCAGCGGGTGGCCGGCGAACGGGAGCTCGTTCACCGGGGTGAAGATCCGGACGCGCGCGTCACCGCCCTGTTCGGCGGGCAGCACGAAGGTCGTCTCGGACAGGTTCATCTCCCGCGCGATGCGCTGCATCAGCCCGGCCGTCAGGTCCGAGGCGTCGAGGAACACGGCGACGGGGTTGCCGTACAGCGGCCTTCGGGAGAAGGCGTCCACCAGCATGTAGTCGAGCATCGGCGAGGCTCCTGAAGGGACGGGGGCGACGGTTTCCCGCGGTCGGCGCGGCGCCGGGCCCGTGCGGGAGGGAGCGGGGCGTGCGCTTCGGCCTCACGGGCCGAGCACTCCCCGCAGGGCGTCGGCGAGCAGCCGGGGCCCGTCGACGGTGAGCACCGATTCGGCGTGGAACTGGAAGGAGGCGAAGCGCGGGCCGCGCAGCGCGTCCACCTCCCCGGTGGCCGGGTCCCGGCTGACCCGCACCCGCCCCACCTCGGGCACGTCGCGGTGGTCGGTGGGGCTGACGGCGGCGAAGGCGTTGTAGTAACCGACCCGTTCGCGCCGGCCGAAGAGGTCGATGGCGCGCTGCACGCCCTGGTGGGGCTCGGTCCGCCGCACCAGGGCGAAGCCGAGCCTGCGGCTGAGCACCTGGTGGCTCAGGCAGACGGCCAGGAAGGGGACGCGGTCGCCCAGCAGCCTCGCCAGGGTCGCGTCCAGCGCCGCGATCTTCGGGTGGGTGACGGCGCGGGGGTCGCCGGGGCCGGGCCCCATGACGACCAGGTCGAACCCGTCGAGGGCGCACGCCTGGTCGTAGCGCAGGACCTCGGCGGCGAGCCCCAGCGCTTCGAGCTGCTGCACGATCATCGCGGTGAAGGAGTCCTCGGCGTCGACCACCAGGGCCTTCCGCCCCTCCAGTTCGGGCACGGCCGGTGGGCGGGCGGCCGGGGACGCCAGCCAGAAGTCGGCGATGCCGCTGTTGCGGCCGCGCAGGGCGTCCCGTACCGCGGGGTGGTCCGCGAAGCGGGGGGCGGCCGGCGCCGGGGCCGCGTCGGGCTCCGCGCCCAGGGCGTCGAGCAGTGCGGCGGCCTTGGCCCGGGTCTCGGCCGCTTCCGACACCGGGGACGAATGGCGCACCAGGGTCGCCCCGACGGCGAGCGCCATGCGTCCGTCCGGCGCGATGTCGGCGGTGCGGATCAGGATGGCCGAGTCCATCGACCGGCTGCCCGACGGCTCGCGGCTGATCAGCGCGGCGACTCCGCTGTAGTACCCGCGCCCCTGCGGCTCGTGGCGCGCGATGACCCGGGCCGCGCTCTCCACCGGGCTGCCCGTGACGGTCGGCGCGAACTGCGTGTCGCGCAGGATCTCCCGTACGTCCCGGTGGGTGCGGCCCTCGATGAAGTACTCGGTGTGGGCGAGCCGCGCCATCTCCTTGAGGGCGGGACCGGTGACCCGGCCGCCGTCCTCGCAGATCCGGGACATCGTCTTCAGCTCCTCGTCGAGGACCATGTACAGCTCGTCGGTCTCCTTGCGGTCCTTCAGGAACGCGGTGAGGCCCTCCAGGGTCGGTCCGCCGGGCGGGTAGCGGTAGGTGCCGCTGATGGGGTTCATCACGGCCCGGCCCTCCCGTACCGAGATGTGGCGTTCGGGGGTGGCTCCGACGAACGTCCGGCCGTTCACGTGGATGACGAACGTCCAGTAGGCGCTGGGCTCCAGCGCGACCAGCCGCCGGAAGACGGCCAGCGCGGTGTGCACCGGATCGCCGCCGACGTCGGCCCGCAGCACGCGCTTGAGGACGAAGTTGGCGCCCTCGCCGGTGCCGATCTCGTCGGCCACGACGCGCCGCACCAGGTCGGCGTACTCCTCGTCGGACAGGTCGAAGCCGTGGACGGACAGGGCGATCGGCGTGTCGGGCAGTCCGGGCAGGACGTCCGCCAGCGGCAGCGCGGCCTGCTCCGTGACGGTCAGGGCGATCAGGGGCGCCCCGTCGTCCGGAGCGGCGAAGCCCCGCTCGGCGAGCTGCCGGTAGGGCACGAGGACCAGCGCCTCGTGCGTCGTGGCGGCCCGCGGGCCGGTCGGCTCCGGCAACGGCAGCCGGGCCAGCGAGGCGGGGTGCGAGACCTCGCCGAGCAGTAGGTCGACCGTGCCCGCGGTGCCGCTCTCCGGCCGGTGCAGCAGCGCGAAGGCGGACGGTGCGGGGCCGGCCAGCAGCCGGTCGAGCAGACCGGGCCCGGTCTGCCGGCCCCGTGCGTCCGTGGTGCCGCGCCCCGGGGGTGGGGAGCTCATCCGAACACCTCCGAGCTGAGGGTCACCATCCCGCACCGCTGGGCCACGTACTCCAGCGCGAGACGGTGCTGCCCGGGCGAGAAGTCGGCGACGGCGTCGGCGGCCAGGAACACCTGGATGTCGTGGCTGAACGCGTCGATCGCCGTGGCCAGCACACCGATGTGGGCGTACACCCCGCACAGCACGAGCTGGTCGCGGCCCGCGGCCCGCAGCCGCTGCAGCAGGTCGGAGCGGAAGAAGGCGCTGTAGCGCCACTTGGTCAGCCGCCAGTCGCCCTCGGCCGGGGCCAGCTCCGGCACGACCTCCCGGTCCTCGGGAGCGGTGCGCATGCCCGGACCCCAGAAGTCCCGGAGCAGCCCGCGCTCCTGCGGTGTCATACCGCCGGGCTGCGCCGTGTAGGCGACCGGCACTCCGAGGCCCGCGGCCCGCTTGCGCAGCAGCGCGGCGTTGTGGACGAGCTGGGAGCGGAGCGCGTCGGGCACCGGACGCAGGAAGAAGCGCTGCATGTCGTGGACGACCAGGGCCGCGCGGTCGGGGTCCGGTGTCCAGTCGGCCACATTGGCCGGCAGGTCGTCCGCCGTCGGCATGGCGTACGGGACGATGACGGGTAAGCCGATCACCATTCGAGTCCTTTCGGAGAGGGTCGGAACGAGGACCGGGAGGGAAGGGGCCGTGCCGCCGCCCGGGCCCGGGGGCGCCCGGCGTCCCGGCGGCCCGCCCGGCGATCCGTCCGACCCGTACGGCGGGTCCCCGACGACCGCGGGCACACCGGCGAGCGGGCGCCGCGGCCGTGCCGCACACCGTCCGCGGCGGGTGACGGGGGAGAGGCGCCGGGGGCGCCCCGCGCCGGCCGTACCGCGTCGGCGTCCTCCCACGGGGGCCCGCCCGGGGAGCCGGCGGCGCGCGGCCGGCCTCCGCCGCGGTACGCACGCCCTCCCCCCTCGGGTGGGGGCGGTGATCGGCGGCCGGCCGGCGCGCGTCAGGTCGGGATGCCGTCCCGGCGGATGACGGGGACCTCGATGTCCAACGCCCGGAACTGCTGGCAGGGGTTCATGAACTCGCGCTGCTCCTTGATCTTGCCGTTCTCGAACAGGAACGAGTGCAGGAAGTGGTTGCGGTAGTGCCCGGGCGGATAGCCGGGGAACAGGATCTGGCCCTCGCCGTCGCACTCCACCCAGAACCGGTTGGGATCCTGGGTGTCGAAGATCTCGACGTTGATCCAGGCCCAGTCCGGGAAGCACTTCAGCGACCAGACGGCGTGCTCGCCGAGCCGGTCCCGGCCGCGGATGGCGATGGGCTCGCCGGTCTCCGTGGTCCACAGGCCGCCGACGCCGTCCTCGGTGAACAACAGGTGGCGCTCCAGGCGGTCTGGGCCACGGGTGTTCATGTACTGGGCGACGACGGCGCGGTTGTGCTCGCGTACCTCGTTCTCGTCGGACATCGCGGGTCTCGCTTTCCCTTGCTGTGAGAGGGGACGGGTGTCGGTGGGAACGTGCACGGGGAGCGTGTCGGACGGATCCCGCGGCGGGACGGCCGGGCGGGCCCGGCCGGTCCTGGCGACCTCGCTTCCCGCTCCTGACCGGACGGCCCGGGAGCGGCTCCCCGATTGTGGCGGGCGCGCCCCCGCCGCTCCAGGCGAGTATCGGCCGTGGCCCTTGGGCGGGGCTGGTCGGCCGGTTGGCGTCGGCTTGGCGGCCCGGTGCCGTGCCGGGGAGGCGGGTCAGGACGGGATCCAGTCCCGATTGATGCGCGGTGTCCCGATGCCGAGGGAGCGCATGTGCTCGATCGGGTTGGTGTACTCGCGGCTGGAGACGATCCTCCCGTCGCTCAGCGTGAAGCCGAGGACGAAGTGGTTGCGGTAGTGGCCTTCGGGATAGCCGGGGAAGCGGATCGTTCCCTCGCCGTCGCACTCGACCCAGATGGCGTCCGGGTCCTGCGTCTCGTAGAGGCGTACGTCCGTCCACCGCCAGTCGGGCAGCACCTCCAGGGAGAGCTCGCCGTGCCGCTTCAGCTTCTCCCGGCCCCTGACGACGATGGGTCGGCCGATGTCGGTGTAGAACAGCGACGCGGTGCCGTCCTCGGTGTAGAGGGTGTACCGGCGCGACCGGGCCTCCGCACCGGTCTCCAAGTACCGCTCCACGGCCCGCCGGTTGCGGGCGCGCAGGTCGTGGTCGCCGGTGAACGCCTGCGCGACGGTGCCGGGCCGGGTGGACGAGGGCGGGGTCATGGCGTCTCCTGGTGGTTCGGTGGCGGGACGGGGCCGCTGGCACGGGGCGTGGAGGGCCGGCCGTACGGCGCCGCGGCGCGGGGCGGCCGGGCGGCGGGCCGCGCGGAACCGGGGGAGGGCCGCCGCGGCGCGACCCGGTGGTCGAGCGGGTACGCGGACGAGCGCACCGGGAGGGCCGCCGCGGCGCGGAGCGGCCGGTGGACGGAGCCCGTCGACGTGGTCCGCAGGCGGGCCCCGACCGGGAGGGGCGCCGGGGCACCCACCGGCCGCGTGCGAACCGGTCGCTGGAGGACACCCCCGGAGACCCGCGCCGCACCGGCCCGCCTCCGGCCGGAACCCGCCGTGCGCGGCTCTACGGCCGCCCGGGCGGCGTCAGGGAAGGGCGGGCGTTGAGCTCGGCGACGTCGCTCTCGGCCTTCTGGCGGTACATCTCGGTGATGAGGGCGAGCTGGCTGCGGTCCAACGCGCCGATCCCGCCGGCGCGTTCCATCGCGCGGCCCGCGAGGACGACGGCCGCGGTCGCGTCCAGGCGGGCGCGCTCGTAGGCGGCGAGCCCCGCCGGCGTGTCGCCGTCGGCCCGCGCCAGCTCGTGGGCGAGGACCCGGGCGTCGAGCACGGCCTGGGACGCGCCGTTGGCCCCGGCGGGGTACATGGGGTGGGCGGCGTCACCGAGCAGCGTGACCCGGCCGCGGCCCCAGGCGGGGAGTGGATCGCGGTCGACCATCGGGTACTCCAGGACCCGGTCGCTGCGCTCCAGCAGCTCGCGGACGTCGAGCCAGCCCATCGACCAGCCGTCGTAGTGGGACAGCACGTCCTTCAGCCGCCCCGCGCGGTGGTCGTCGACCGTGTTCACCACGCCGTCCTCCGGGAGGGGGCCCGGCTCGGCGACGCGCACCAGACAGACCCAGTTGACCCGGTCCCGGCCGATCGGGTACGCCACCAGCGAGGCGGTGCCGTCGCCCGCGATCACCACGGAACGGCCGGTCAGGAACGGCGGGAACCCTTCCGTCACCCCGCGCCACATCCGCTGGCCCGACCAGCACAGCGGCCCCTCGTCCGGGTGGAGCCGGGCGCGGACCGTCGAGTGCAGCCCGTCCGCGCCGATCAGCGCGGCGGCCTCGAACGTCTCGACGGCACCGGTCGCGCGGTCCGTCACGCGGACGCGGACGGCGTCGGGCCCCTCCGTGAAGTCCAGCAGCCGTACGCCGGTGCGCACCGCATCGGGGCCGAGCCGCTCACGGACGCGTTCGAGGAGCATCAGCTGCAACTCGCCGCGGTGGATGGAGTACTGCGGCCAACGGTAGCCCTGGGCCAGGCCGCGCGGCTCGGTGAAGAGCCGGTTGCCGGAGCCGTCGCAGAACACGTGCTCGGCCGTGGCCACACCGAGGGCGGCGAGGTCGGCGCCGAGGCCGAGTTCGGTCAGCTCGCGGACTCCGTGGGTGAGGAGGTTCATCCCGACGCCGAGCGGCTGGATGCGGCGGGCGCTCTCCACCACGACCGCGTCGATGCCCGCGGCGTGCAGGCTCAGCGCGGCCGTGAGCCCGCCGATCCCGCCGCCGACGACGAGGACCGGGGTCATCGCCCGCCCCCCTCGGCCGCGCGGATCGACGGCCGCGCGGCGGCGCGTGCTCGGATCTCGGTCATACTCTGCTCCTTGTCCTCACTGGTGGGTCCCGCGGGTCGCTCGCTCGTCGGTCTGCCTTCGCGCCTTCAGGCCGCGCGACGCATGCGGACGGGCGCGTCGGACGCCTTTTGGTAGTACGACGCGAGCTTGTAGTACTCCTCGTCGGACGACACCGCGCCGGCGTAGACGAGCACGCGCTCGCCGGTGTACGCGTACGGCGCGCTTCCGGCGAACTTCCCGATCCGCGGTTCGATCCGGGCGGGAAGTTCCGTCGGATCCGAGGACCGCGCGGAGAAACAGATCCGCTCGACCTTCGAAGAATCCCAACCGAAAGTGGGATACATGGCGAACGACGTCCGGATGAACTCCAGTATCTGCTCGCTCGGTTCCGGCAGCCCGAGCTCGCGGAGCATCGGCAGGACGGCCTTCGGCTCGACGCATTCAGCGGGGAGACCGCTGAAGTACACGTTCCACGTCCTGTTCGCGTAGTCGATCGCGATCGCCGACACTCTGCCGTCCAGGCCGTAGTTGGCGAAAGAACGGGCGTGTTCGGCCAGGCCGCGCGGCATGGACGGGATGTCGGCAAGGCTGGACAGCTCCTGCGGGGCGTCCAGGGGGAAGCCCGCGTAGGACTTCTTGAAGCCGCCGACGACCCCGTAGTCAACGCCGTAGGTCTCGATGGGGCATCGCGCCCGGAGGTCCGAGAACAGGGTGGTGATGGGGTGGTCCACCTCGTCGACGAGACCGTGCGACACGGCGACGGCATGGGGGTCACCGACCTCCCGGGGCACTGAGAAGTCGAATTGGAAGTCTCCCTCGTGGTGCTTTCCGGTCGCCATGCTGAAAACGATGTGGGAGTTCGCGAGCACGTCCCCGTACGCGGTCAGGGCCGGCCGGATCCTGTCGCGCGAGCAGGTCACATCCAGCAGTCGAGCGGTTTCCTCGACGGCCGAAAGTATTTCCTCCGTCTTGGCGGCTTCGAGCATTTTTCCTCCAGGGTCGACCTCGGTGCTTGCCGGAAAATCTCATCCCGTGGTTCGTCGTCGTGTCCTCTTCTGCCGTCCTGCTGCGGTGAAGCCGGTGCCGAGGAATCCACTCGGATCGCGCCAGGATCGTCACACCGCCCGCTTGCTGCCCGCTTAGCGCCAACTTGGCGGCTGCTTGAGGCGTTCGGCACCGGCGCCGGGACAACCGGTGCGAGCAGCACGGCGCGGGGCCTGAGAACCACGCCCGGCCGGGGTGAGGGCCCCGCCGCGCCCCTCGCGGGCACGGGCTGCGGAAGACGGGCCGCCAAGCCGGCGCCAACCAGCCGTACGGTCCCCGTCGGCGCGCGTGGCCGGCGCCGAAGCCGTGCCCCGTACACGTACGCCGGCGCCTCTCGGCCGCCGGTGCGGCGCGGGGTGCGTTTCCACCGCCGATGTCGTGACTTCCGGCGCCCGGGTTTCTCGCCGGTGTCGCACTTCCGGTGCCCGGGTCCCTCTCGACTGCGAACGCGTCCTCGACGGAAGGACCTCCGACGCCCCCCGGACCAGGCCGGTGGGCAGCCGTGCCCGAAGGCGGTCCGCGGGACGCGCGGCGGACGCGTCAGTCCAGTACGGGGGCCTGGCGCAGGATCTCGCTCTCCAGGTGCTGGAGGGCCGGGCTGGGGTCGATTCCCAGTTCCTCCGCCATCCGCTTCTGATGGGTCCGCAGCACCGCCAACGCGTCGGCCTGCCGCCCGGCCCGGTACAGGGCCAGGCTCAGCAGCTCACAACCGTATTCGCGCAACGGGTGGGCCTGTGTGAAAGCCGCCAGCTCGGACACCGCCACCTCATAGGCACCCACCGCCAACAGCGACGCGCAGCGCCCCTCGATCACCGACAGACGCAACTCCTCCAGCCGCACCACCTCCGGCGCCACGCGCGTGGCATCGGCCACCTCCTCGTAGGCCCGCCCGCGCCACAGCGCCAGCCCCGCCTCGAACTCGCGCAGCGCCCGCTGCGGATCACGCCGATCCAGCGCCTGCCACCCGGCCGTCGCGTGCTCACCGAAGTGGTGGGCGTCGACCTCGACGACGCGGCTGTCCAGCAGATAGCCCCGGCCGCGCGTGCGCAGCACCGTCGCCGGCTTCCGAGGCGCCCGGTCGGGTTCCAGCGCCCGCCGCAGATTGGCTATGTACGCGTGCAGCGAGGTGATCGCCGATCGCGGCGGTTGCCCGCCCCACAACTCCTCCAGCATCACATCGACCGACACCGGTTGCCCGACCTGGCTGACCAGCAGGGCGAGTGCCGCGCGCTGCTTCGGCGCTCCCAGATCCACCCGCCGGCCGGCGACAGCCGCCTCCAGCGGGCCCAGCACCCGGAACTCGATCCCGGTCGGCGGCGCGTCCGGGGCCTTCGGAGCCTCCGGGGCCGGTGCCTCGGCCCATCCGGCACGGCCCGGCGGAGTGCGACGTGAAGTCGTGGCGACGTGCGCGCTGTGCCGGTCGCCGGCCGTTTCGAAACCGGCGTCGGGAAGCGGGAACTTCACGTCGAGGCCGAGGGCCTTCGCGGCGTACATCTTCAGTGTCGCGTTCGCCCGCCGGAGTTCGCACACTTCGCGCTCGAGTTCGGCGATGCGCCGCGCGTCCCCGGCGCCGCCCCCCGACCATTGCCCAAGAACGATCTGCATCCGGCGTCCCCCGCCGGCCCCGGGGGCGACGGTCAGCGTGCGGCCGTCGGTTTCCTCGTTCTCCATCTCTGAACTCCTCTGCATTTCACTCCTTTGGAAGGGGGTGAAGGTCAAGTCGATGCCGAGCCGGTGGCAAGAGGAAGGCGCGGCCTTGGAAGGGCGTACGCGCTGTGCGGGCGACAGGGCGTCCCCGCACCGGGGCGGACTCCGGGCGTGCCGATTCCGGGTAGTCCTTCGGTGAGCGTCCGGAACGTGTCCTCGTGGCGGAAAGGCCCTGAGATTCTCCAGGAGGGCGCATGCGGGAAAGCCGCAGTCCCCGTTGGCGCCTCGCGTGTCGCGGGACACGGGGATGCGGGATCGGTATGCCGTTCAGCCCGTCGAGAAGAGGCTGAAGCAACCTGGATTTGCGGAGTGAAAGCGTAACCGCATCCGTGTGCCGGAACCTAAGGAACAGTATTCGGAAGCACCGAGCACGCTCTTTCGAGCCTCCGGTCGATGGCAGGGGGAATCGATGTGATCGCCCGCGTGCCGTGCACCGGATTCTTGTTGCTCTCGTACACGCGTGTCTCACCCCGAGGACGATGTGCTGATCACCTCACGGGCGTTGTGCTCGTCGTATCACCGATCCGAAGACGGCGACGCCGACGTCGCGCTGGGGCGCAACGCCTCCTCCCCGCTCCGGAAACCGGGGGACGGGTTTCCCGCACCACGCGTGACACCGGCTTCCATGAACCCGTGGGGGAGCGGATCGCGTTTTCCGTTCCCGCTCCTGCTCCCGCTCCGGCGCGGCGGACCGCGGATGTCCGAGGTCTTCCCCGCGGCCTCGGGCCGCGGTCGCCGCATCTGCTGAAGGGGGGAAGACCGGCCCGCCCGGGGGTGGCCGGCCCGCCCGGGCCGGAGGTGTCCACGGTGACCAGGCCGCCACCATGCGAAGTCGCCCGGAAAGCGGGTCGGTCGACAGAAAAGAGGCGGACCCGTGGGCGACAATTCTACATATATACTCTTCGCTGACTGTTCGTCAAGTCCTTGTCGTCAGCCGCATGACCGACCATCGAGACGGCGTGGCGGAGGGCCGGTCCCACTGCCGCACGTTTCAGGCAGCGGGACCGGGAGGTGCGGTACCGAGGACCGTCACCGCGGCGCGGAGCAGTCCTCGTCCTGGTTCAGCCGGTCGAGGACGGCGGCGACGTCACCGGGGTGGTAATAGACACGGCCGGCCTGGGTGTAACGGCGCCATCGATACAGATGGGCGTAGCGGTACACGGAGCCTTTGGAGACCCGCAGCAGGCCGGCGATGTCATCTGCCGACAGACCGGCCAGCGCCGGTTCCCGCCTCATGTGCCCGCTCCTCGACTGCGCGTCCGGCGGGCGAGCCCGTTTTGCCGAGTGACCGGCCGGGTGTGGCCGGGGCAGGACACGAAGGCCGTACGAACGGCCAACCGCCCATCGGTGGCGGCGGGGTTCACCGCGTCGGCGGCGGCGACTTTTCCGGGAGCCTCCCGTATCACGCGCACTCCCACCGGACCCGAGTCTCTGCTGCGGTTCGAGTGCAGGGCGGGAAGGTGGAAAAGATCCTTCTCCGGACGGTCGAGGCAGGGCGTGTGCAAGAACCGCTTCCGGTCGGCTATGCCCGCATTACCTCTTTCGCTTTCGCTTCGTCCATTTCGGCGCAGTGCAACCTGGCATGTTCGATGCCTTGTCACCGTTCCCCCTTTGGCGTGTCTCCACGCCTCCCCCGTAGGCGGACCCGTTCCAGGGAGAGGTTCACCGAGTGGGACAGCACCCGTCAAGGGGGCTCCTCCGGTTGGCCGCGGCGAGGCCGTTCCGGTTTGCTGGTGTGATCGCATCCCGTGGCGCACTCCGCGCCCGGGTCCCCATCCCCTGTCAACACCACGAGTTCGGTGGGAATGGCGAGTTCAACCGGATTACCTGTCACCGGGGCTGAAGTCGTGCTCCCGGGTGGCACGTTCGGCGTGGTCTTCTTCAGTCTCGGCCACCGCGTGTGGCGCCCTGCCGGGAGTGGATTCCGCAAACGCCGCCGGTCCACTGGGAAGGGCCTCCGCCGCCGTCGCCGCGACGTCGGACGGTGGCCGTTCCCGGACGGGACGCCACTGTTCAACCATGCCGCCGACGAGATTGAACACTGGCGCCGGCGTCCACGTCCCGCGCCTGAAGCCGGACCGGTAGCGGCGGCTCGCCGCCCTCACCCGCTCCGGCGGCGAGGAGCGGTACGCCCGCGCCCTGGTCCTGGCCTCGCCCCCGAGGGCCAGGCGCTGGGAGACGGCCGCAGTTGCCGGCCCCGACGACCCCCGACAGCCACGGGAGATGGCCCTCGTTCTGGTGGCCGGCGATTTCCATGCCGCCTGCCGACCGGCGCACCGGTTCGAAAACGTGTGCCTTTCGTGGGGTGCCCTGCCAGACTGGCACGGCTTCAGTCCATCCAGTACCGGAACGGGGAGTACAACGACCATGCGTGTGAAGAGCGTTGCAGCGGTGATAGGCGGAACGTTCACCCTCGTCGCCCTGGCCACCGGCGTCGCCCAGGCGGGACAACACCAGACGCACGGCCACCCGGTAGTCGGGGAAACGGTGGCAGGAGGCCCGTACAAGCCGACGGAGGAAACGGTGACCGGAGGCCCGTACATGATCACCGGCGATGCGCTCAACAACCCCAGCCCGCTGGGCTGACCGTCCGGTGCCCCCCCCGCCCGCTTCCGTCGACCGGGGCGGGCGCGCCGGCCGGCCCGGTCCCTTCCGGGACTTCGAGCCGGCGGACCGGGCCGCCGGTGACGGCACCCCGGGAGCCCTCGACCCGCCGGGCACCGAGCCGGACCCCGACATACCCGGCCTGGCGGACCTGGCCCCCCTCTACCCGGACGAGGTGATCTCGCTGACCGAGGCCGTCATGGGGGACGAGTCCCGCACCGTGGCCCGCCGCCTCCAGGAATCCGGAGTCCACGTCACCACCCACTTCTACCGGGGTACGCACAGTCCGCAGGGTGGCGGGTGCGCAGCAGGAGCGCGGCGATGTCGTCGGTGTGCCGGCCGGTGGGCAGGGCACGTCGGACGAGGTTGTCGATGAGGCGGTCCAGGGGCTGGTCGCAGGCGTCCGCGAGGTGCCGGGCGAGCGTGGTGACGGCCCGTGCGATGTCGGTGCCGGGGGTCTCGACGAGACCGTCGGTGTAGAGCGCGAGAGTGGTCCCCGGCGGCAGCGGCAGCGTGGTGATGGGGAAGGGCGCGTCCACCCCGATGCCCAGCAGGGGGCCGGGTTCGGCGTCGACCACACGGCCGCGGGGGTGGTCGCGCGGGTGGTGCAGGATCGCCGGCAGGTGTCCGGCGCTGGCCAGGCGGATGCTCCCGCGTGCGAGGTCGAGATGGGCGTAGAGGCAGGAGACGAACAGTTCGGAGTCGAAGTCGGCCAGGACGCGGTTGGTGCGGCTGAGGACCTCGGCCGGGTCCGCGCCGGTGGTCGCATGGGCGTGGAGGGCCGTGCGCACCTGCCCCATGAGGGCGGCGGCGGTGGCGTTGTGGCCTTGTACGTCACCGATGATCGCGGCAGCGGTGGTGTCGGTGAGGCGGATGAGGTCGTAGAAGTCGCCTCCGATCTCCATTCCGTGCGTCGCGGGGAGATAGCGTGCGGCGACGTCCAGCCCGTCGAAGCGGGGGAGGACGTGCGGCAGCAGCGCCTGTTGCAGATCGTGCGCGAGGTCGTGTTTGGCGTCGTAGAGGCGGGCGCGGTCCAGGGCCTGGGCGATGAGGCCGGCGAGCGAGGTGAGGGCGGCGCGGTCGCCGGCGGTGAAGGCGTGCGGGTGGTCGTAGGACAGGATCAGGCAGCCGACCGGTCGGCCTCGGGTGACCAGGGGGAGGAGCGCCCAGGCTTCCTCCACGCCGAGCGGGGCCGCCGGCGGCTGCGCCCGCGCCATCTCGACGGGGTCGGTGAAGAACTCCGGGACGCCGGTGGCCAGGGCGTGACCGGCGGGCGTGAGACCGGTGTCCAGGGGGAGGCCGTCGAGGCGCTCGACGACTCTGGCGTGGTAGCCGCGGTGCCCGGTGCCCTTGAGGCGGCCGGCGTCCGCCGCGGAGAGGAACACGCCCTGGGCTCCGAAGGCCGGCATGACCTGGTCGGTGACCAGGTCGATGACGTCCCGTACGCTCACGGTCTCGGTCAGCGCGGCGGCGAGGTGCAGCAACTGGTGGATCCGGCCCGCGGCACCCTGCCGGGTCTCGGGTCCGGCCGCGGCCGGCGGCGGTGCGAGAGCCCGGGTGCCGGTGGGCCGCGGCGGCTGTCCGCCCCCGCCGCTCGGGGTGATCAGGACGCTGATGCCGCTGTCGTCGGGATAGAGCCGGAAGTCGAGCCACCGGTCGGGCGGACGCAGAACGGTGTAGGCGACCGGTTCGCGGCTGAGTACGGCGGTGCGGTACTGGTCCTCGACGTCGGGGTCGTCCAGCCAGGGCAGCGACCTCCACGGCAGGGTCCCCAGGAGCCGGCCGGTGGCGCGGCCCAGGAGATCGGCGGCGGCCGTGTTGACGTACGTGACGCGGCCTTCCAGGTCCAGCGCCACGGTGCCGACGGGCAGGCGCTCGACGAGGTCCGCGGCGGCGAGCGCCGACTGCTCCAGGCCCACGTCCGTACGGTCGAGGTGGAGGAAACGCGGTTCCTCCGGGACGGCCGGCTGCCGGGCGCCTTCGTCCAGCAGACGGCCGATGCGCCGTGCGCTGGAGACGAGGTGGCCGCGCTCCCGGCGGGTCAGCGCCGCGGGGCGGGTGGCCGGCCACAGCAGCAGCAGAGCACCCCAGCACTGCCGGACGCCGTCGAGCGGCGCGACCGCCATGGCGAACCGGTAGGGCAGGGCCGCCGCGGTGCGCGGGTACATCCGGGCCATGTCGTCCTGTCCGCCCACCCACACCAGGCGGTCCTCGCGCACGGCGTCGGAAACCGGGCCGACGGTCGCCAGCGGCACCCGCCGCCACGGCGCGGCGACCACCGGCGACACACCGCACATCACCACCAGGTGCAGCACCGGCTCGTCACCGGACAGCACGTACACGCCCCCGGCGGAGGCACCGGTACGGCGTACGACCGCGGCGAGGGCCCCGTCCGGGCGGGCGGCGCCCCGGGGCCGTTCCACGTTTCCGGTCAGTGGTCCCACCTCACAGGCCGGTTCAGCGACGATCCGGGGAACGGCTGTGCGGGACCGTGCTCGGCTCCAGCGGAGGCTGCGGCCGGCGGTACGGCGGCCTCCTGTGCGCCGGGGTGCTGCGGGCGACTCCCCACACGATCACCAAAAACCGTCCGGCCGCCGACGATCGCACCCCGCCGACGGCTTGGGCCGGGCGACGGCAGCGTCCCACCTCATGCGCTCCATACAACCCCATAGGGGAACAATGTGCCCGATGTGATGTTCCGCCTCCCCACCGGCGCGCGGGACCTCCGCCGCGTCTTCGCCGAGCCCCGCCGCCGGCTGCCCGCGGGGCTTCAGCGACCGGTGGGCGGGAGCGGCACCCCGGCCAGTGGCGCGGCCCGGGTGGTGTCGTGCGCGGTGGGCCCCAGCCATTCGCACAGGAGGATGGTGGCGTCGTCCTGGAGGCGGCCGTCGTGGTGGTCGAGGTGCGCGCGCATGAGGCGGCGCAGGGTCTCGGGGACGGACAGGCCGTCGGCGTGGTGGCGGACGAGGAAGTCGGTGAAGCGGGCGAGTCCGAATTCCTGACCACCGGAGGTGCGGGCTTCGGTGATCCCGTCGGTGTAGAAGACGACGTGGTCGCCGGGTTCGAGTTGTTCCCGACACAGCTTGGTGGGCAGGCCGAGGCCGGTTCCCATGGGGTGCGAGGGATCGCAGCGCAACTGGGTGACCCAGCGTCCGCCGCGGATGACGACCGGTGGATGGTGACCACGGTTCACCCAGGTCAGCACCCCGGTGGAGGTGTCGAGATCGGCCAGGATGCCGGTGGCGTAGCGGGTGGGGCCGAATTGTTCGACGAGGACCCTCTCGACGGCCTCGCCGAGGTCGGCGAGGCCCGTGCCCTGTCGGCGGTGGTTGCGACAGGCGCCCACGGCGAGGTTGGCGGTCAGGCCGGCCGCGGTGTCGTGCCCCATGGCGTCGAAGATCGACAGGTGGAGGACGTCACCGGCGGTGGCGTAGTCGAAGGCGTCACCGCTCACCTGGTAGGCCGGTTCCATCACCGCGCCGATGACCACACGGCCGTCGGCGTAGGTGCGCGGCGGCATGAGCTGCCACTGCATCTCCGCCGCCACGTTCATCGGCTTGACACGGATCAGGCGGGCGTAGGAGTCGCTCGTGTCCCGGCTGCCGACCACGAGCATCGCCACCAGCGACGCCAGGGAGAGGATGTCCTCGCGCGTCTGCTCGTCGTCCCCTTCGGACGTCATGTGCAGGACGCCGAGCCGTTCGGTGCCGTCCAGCAGCGGCACCCACCACCGGTGGACGCCGTCTTCTGCGCCGGAGGCGGGCAGGATCTGGCCGTACTGGTACGCCCGTCCCGCCACGGTCCCCTCGATGGGCAGCTCCGCCTCGTGCCCGGAGGGCGTCTGCCCGGCGTCGAGGCCGTGCCCGGTCAGCAGGCGCACCACGTCGCGCTGGAGGTCGCCCAGGTAGATCAGCACCTCGCCGAAGCCGGCCGCCGCCGCGTGCTCGGACACCTGCGAGGGCACGAGCTCGAAACGCGTCAGATGGCTCGCGGTCAGAAGATCCGTGAGCATCCGCCGAACCCTTTGGTCGCGATCCGCCACGGCGGTCCCATCTCCGTCAGCCCCGGCGGGAACCGGTCGGTCCCTGTTCCCAGTGTGCTCCTCGCCCGCCGAATCCTCGCGGCGCCCGCCCGCCGCCGCGCCTTCCGCGCGGAGGGAGCGGCGTCCGAGCGGACCGCCCCGGCCGGCTTCCCGCGTCCGACGGGCCGGGGCTTCGGCCGGACAGCCGGGTGGACCGTCGGTACGACGCGGGGGCGGCCTCCGTGCCGCGCCCCGGCGGCGGGGATCAGCGGCCCGGGTCCTCCTCGCGCCGGGGAGGTTCGGGCTCGGGCGGCCTGGGAGGCCGGGAGCCGAGGATCTCGGCGGTGACGTCGGCCAGGGTCCGCCCCGTACGAAAGGCGCGGGCGCGCACGAGCGCCAGGGCGTCCTCGACGCCCAGCCCCCTGTGCGAGGCCACCATGCCGATGGCGCGGTGGGTGTCGAACCAGTGGGCGCGGACCTGCTCCGCGGGCTCCCAGGCCGGGGCCTCCTTCCCGGAGAACAGCCGCGTGCGGACCGGCAGGAGAGCGGTCGCGACGGCGTCGGCCACCTCCAGCCCCTGCTCCACCGCGTCCTCGGGCAGGGCGTCGCGCCGGAGGTACAGCAGGTCCATGCTGCCGAGCACGTAGTCGCCGAAGTACACCGGGAAGGCGTACACGGCCCGCACCTGCGGCAGCTTCTCCCGCATGCTCGCCCCGAACAGGGGCCACGGCGTGGGCGTGTGTTCCAGGTCGTTCACGACCACCGGCTCGCCGTCGGCCGCGGCGCTGACGCAGGGGCCCTCCACCACGGTGAACTGGATCTCCTCCAGCAGCAGCGCCGTGGAGTCCGAGGCGGCGAGCAGTTGGCGGGCCGGCGTGTCGGTCAGCAGCGAGAGCGTCGCCCCGTCGGCCCCGAGCCCCTCGCACACCGCGGCGCACAGGCGTCGCGGAAGCTCCTCCGGCGGGGCGTCCGCGGCGGCCTTCGCGACCAGGCGTGCCGGGGACCTGTCGTCGGCCGTCATCCGCTGCTCCGGGAGGTGGTGGCCGCTCCCGTGCACCCGCCGGGACATGCTCGGCGGGCACACGGGAGCGGCACGGTGTGGTGATCGACTGCCATGTGCCGCGCATACCCCCGGGACCCGGGACGAGTCGCCTCCCCGGCGGCCGGAGAGCACGGTTTCTTCTGTGACGGAAGGGGCACAGGGTGCGCATGTGTGCTTATCGCCCTCCCCTTGCCGACCGCACCGCCGCCCTGCTGCTGGAGGGGTACGCCTGGCTCCCGGACCGGATGCGCCGCGCCGCGGGCCCCGTCGTCCGCGCCCGTGTGGCGGGCCGGCACGCGGTGGCCCTCCGGGGGCCGGACGCCGTGCGGTTCTTCTACGACGAGCGGCACGTACGCCGCCACGAGGCCGTCCCCGAACCGGTGCGCAGCACCCTCTTCGGCCACGGGGCCGTCCACACGCTGGACGGCGAGGCGCATCGCGTCCGCAAGGCGATGTTCCTCTCCCTCCTCACCCCTGCGGCCCGCGTCGCCGGCCTCGTCGAGGACGTCACCGCGGCCTGGGACGAGGCCGTCGCGTCGTGGAGCGGACGACCGGACGTGGTCCTGTTCGACGAGGCGGCACGCGTGCTCACCACCGGGGTGTGCCGCTGGGCCGGCGTCCCGCTGGAGCCCTCCCGGGCGCAGGCCGTCTCCCGGGACCTGGTGGCGATGGTCGACGGCTTCGCCACGCCGGGACCCCGCCACTGGCGTGCCCGCAGGGCGCGCCGCCGGTGCGAGACGTGGCTGTCGGAACTGGTGGACGAGGTGCGCGCCGGCTCCTTCGGCGCCCCGCGGGACTCCGTCCTCGCCACGGTGGCGCACCACCGCGACGCCGACGGCCGCCGCTTGGACGCCCGTACGGCCGCGGTGGAACTGCTCAACGTCCTCCGGCCGACCGTCGCGGTCGCGTGGTTCGTCGCGTTCGCCGGGCACGCCCTGCACCGCTGGCCCGAGAACCGCAAGCGGCTCCGCGCCGGCGACCCGGCGCACGCCACGGCCTTCGCCCACGAGGTGCGCCGCTTCTACCCCTTCGCCCCCTTCACCGGTGGGCGGGCAGCCGCCGACCTGTCCTGGAAGGGGCGGCGCGTCCCCGCCGGCGGACTCGTGCTGCTCGACCTGTACGGCCAGAACCACGACGCCGGGTTGTGGGAAGCCCCGTACTCCTTCCGGCCCGAACGATTCCTCGAGAAGCCGCCGGGGCGCGACGAGTTGGTGCCCCAGGGCGGCGGCGACCCCGCCACCGGCCACCGGTGCCCCGGCGAAGCCGTCACCGTCGCGCTGCTGGAAGCCCTCTCCCTACGACTCGCCCGGCTGGAGTACGACGTGCCGCCGCAGGACCTCACCATCCCCCTGCGGCGCATCCCGACCCGGCCCCGCAGCGGCTTCCGCATCACCCAGGTGCGCCCCGCCACGGCATGACGACATGACGGCACGAGGCGCACTGCCCGGCACCTCGCGCCACGGGCACGGCCTTTGCCCGATCAGCCGGTCGAACGGGGCTGGGCCGGGTTCTCCGGAGTACCGTGCGACGGCGGATTCATCGGGGGCCCCGTCGTCTCGGGGGACACGGGCGACCCGCCCCGGGCCGCGGGCGCCTGCTCGGGCGCGTACGCCCGGGGCGAACCGCCGGACGGCTCCGCGCCCTCCTCCAGCTCGCGCAGCCGGGCGCGCATCGCCTCGACGACGGGCAGCCGGTTTCCGTGCGCCTCCTCGTAGGCGAGCACAGTGAGCAGCTCGTCCCGGGTCAGCGTGCGGATGCGGTGCTGCACGCCGCCGAGCGGAAGGTGGTCGTAGTCCGGCAGCGGCAGCTCGTCATGGCCCACCGCGGGCGTGTTCGAGTGCGACTCGTCGGTCATCGGTGCTCCCCTTTCCACGGTTCTCACGGTTCTCACGGGTTTCACGGAGCGGTGCCGGAGCGGCGGCGACACCCCCGGCACCGCGGTACGTGCCGCCGTCCTCGGACAGGCGCACCGGCCGCGGGGCGCCCCGGTCGCGCTGCCGCAGCGGCACGGCCCCCCGACGACTACCCATACCCGACGGATCGACACGGAGCGGACGTTCCGTGGTGGGGACCCGCCATGCGGGCCGCGCCGACCACGGGCCGCGCCGACCACGGGCCGAGCGCGTACCGCGGCGGTGGCCCGAACATCAGGGGGCGGTCAGACGAACACCCTCGGGAGGGGCGCACTTCCGTCACCGCGCCGCACACCGTCCACCCCTCAGGTCGGGGCCCTCACCGGGGCACAACAGCCGCCCGAGACCGGACAGCCGGACCCTGCCGGGTGCCGGGCCGCGGTCCCGCGCAGGGGCGCGTTCCACGGGTCCACCCGCCCCGGGCCGCTCTCCGGTCACAGTCCGCCCCTTCGGTCACAGCCCGCCCCTCCGGTCACAGCCCGCCCCTCCGGTCACAGCCCGCCCCTCCGGTCACAGTCCGTCCTCCGGTCACAGTCCCCCTCCGGCCACGGACCGCCGCCGCGGCGCTCACCGCGCCGGAAGGGAGCAGAGCCGCACCCGGTGGGACGGTCCCGGGCGGCGACCGCTGCGACCCCGCCGACCAGCGGGCCCTCCTCCCGTCCGAAGACCCGGCCGTGGCCGCCGCCGCCGGGACGGGACGGTCGGCGCGGGGCCGCTCCGATCCGGCCCTTCCGTCCCGGCCTCCTCCTCGCACGAGTTGCCGATCCGACCGGGCAGCCGCACGATGGCCACAAGGAGAAGCGAACGGCGACACTCCGTGAGGCAGGACCACACGGCACGTCCGAGGGCGACGTACTCTTGATCGACCCGCTCGCAGTTTCCGGCCCCGCTCGCCCTCTTTCGCGATCACGGGGAGGCCGGAGAGGTCTGGGAGGCCGGCCATGGTGTACTTCGTGAACTCCCCCGAACGCTTGGTGCCCGACGCGCTCGCCGGATTCGCCCGTGTGCACGCGGACCTCGTGCTCCACGACGAGGCGGGCGGTTTCCTCCACGCGCGGTACCCGGCTCCCAACCGCCGGGTGGGGATCGTCTCGGGCGGCGGATCCGGACACGAGCCGCTGCACCTCGGCTTCATCGGCACGGGCATGCTGGACGCCGTCTGCCCGGGCCGGCTGATGGCCTCGCCGCACAACCGCCAGGTGCTCGAAGCCTCCCGCGCGGTGGCGCGCGCCGAGGGCGTGCTCCACCTGGTCAAGAACTACACGGGCGACCGCATCAATTTCGGCATCGCCGCCGAACGGCTCGCCCACGAGGGCATCGCCTGCGCACGGGTCCTGATCGACGACGACCTGGCGTCGGACTCGGACGAGTCCGACGCGGGCCGCCGGGGCACCGGGGCCACCGTCCTGGTGGAGAAAGTGCTCGGCGCCGCCGCCGACACCGGGCTGGGACTGCGCGAACTGGCCGAGCTCGGCGCCGAACTGGTCGGTCGCTGCCGCAGTCTCGCGGTCGCCTCGGCCGCGCACACGTCGCCGGCCACCGGCCGCCCCGCCTTCGACGTCGCTGACGGGGAGCTGGAGTACGGCGTCGGCATCCACGGCGAACGGGCCAGCCGCACGGTGTCCCGGCCGCCGCTGGACGAGTTGGTCACGGAGATGACGGAGGCGCTGCTGGCGTCGCTCGGGCCGGCCCCGGGCGAGTCGGTCATCGCTCTGGTCAACGGACTCGGCGGGGTGACCCGCCTCGAGCTGTACGGGGTGGCGCGGGAGCTCGCGTCGCGGCTGGACCGGCACAAGCTGGTGCTCGAACGCATCCTGGTCGGGGACTTCGTCACCGCGCTGGACATGCGCGGTTTCACGCTCACCCTCATGAGGGCGGACACCGAGACGGTCAAGTGGTTCGACGCGCCGGCACACACGCCCGCGTGGCCCCGTTGACCAGAGGGCGGCAGGAGGTGGTGCAGATGCTGGACCGCTACGCACCGGAGGACGACGCCACGTACACGGGGACGGCCTTCACCGAGAGCTGGATGCGGAGGTTCGCGGCTTCGGTCCGAGCCACCGAGCCCCAGCTCACCGCGCTCGATCAGCGGGTGGGTGACGGTGATTTCGGGACGAACCTCATGGCGGGGCTGGACGCGACCGTGGCCGCGCTGGACAAGGCGGCGGGGTCGGCCGCCACCGGGCGGGCCGCCCGCGCCGGCGAACCACTCCAGACGGCCGCCACCGCCTTCCTGGACGGGGTGGGCGGTACCAGCGGCCCCCTCTTCGGGCTGCTGCTCGAAGAACTGGCGGTCGCGGCTGCCGTTCCCGTGCTGGACGTGGCCGTCCTGCGGTCCGGTCTCACCAACGGACTCGCCGCCATACGGCGGGTGGGTGAGGCGAGGCCGGGGGACAAGACACTGGTCGACGCCCTCTGCCCGGCGTGCGAGGCGCTGCGGGTGTGCCCGGTGGAGGCCGGACCCCGAGCGGCCCTGGCCCATGCGTCGCGCGCCGCATGGGAAGGGGTGCGCGGTACGGCGCGGCTACGCGCGCGCCGGGGTCGGGCCAGCTACGTCGGCGGGCGGGCCACCGGCGTTCCCGACCCGGGGGCGGTGGGCATCGGGCTGCTCCTCTCGTCGGCGGGCGGAACGGTCACCGCGCTGGCGCCGCTCCTGGCCGATCCGGAGGCGGCCGAAGCGGAGTGAACCGGTGGCACCCGCCCCGGTGGGCCCCACCGTTCCGAACCGGCCCCTGTCCGGTCGGCGGGACCGGCGATCGCCCCGCTCAGCGGGTCGGGGCCGGGAGCACGGCCTCGTCCGGCGGGGACGCCGAGGCGGGCAGGGACGTCGCGGTCCGGAGCGGCGCCCGCTCGGCGGCCCATCCGCTGATCCTCGGATCGTCCAGCGCCTCGACCCACAGGTCGGTCAGGGCGATGGTCTCTTCGCCCGGCCAGGGGCCGACGCCCAGGACCCGCATGCCGGCCCGGGTGGCGGCGAGAATCCCGCAGTGGGTGTCCTCGACCGCCAGGGTGTCGGCCGGGTCGGCCCCGCAGTGTCGGGCGGCCGTCCGGTAGAGGTCCGGGTGGGGCTTGGGCCGGGCCGTGCCGTCCGGTACCACCACGGCGCGGAAGTGGGGGAGCAGTCCGGCGGTGCCCAGGCACGATTCCACCACCTCGCGAGGGCAGTTGCTGGCAACGGCCAGGGGGGCGAAGGCGGCGGTCGCCTCGACCAGTTCGCGGGCGCCGGGCATGGTCACCGGGTGGTCGGAGACCAGCGCGAGGAAGTGGTGGAGCAGCCGTTGCGCGAGGTCCCGGCCCAGTTCGGGGCGGCCGCCCTCGTCGGCCATGAGCTGCCCGCACTCGGTGTAGTGCAGGCCCTTGGCCCGTTCCGCGAAGCCCGCCGTGAGGCGGAGCCCCACGTCGTCGCAGGCGCGCTGCCGGGCGTCCACCCAGTGGCGTTCGGTGTCCATCAGGGTCCCGTCGCAGTCGAAGACGACGGCCGCCGGGGTCCAGGAAAGGATGCGGTGAAGCGACATCTGCTGTTTTCCGTTCGGGTGTGAGCCGCGAGTACCGCGAACCGGTGCGTGACGTCGGGCGACCCGATGGAACGGGTTGCGTCGTCAGAAGTCCGGCGTGCGCGGCCGGGCGGCGAGAGGGGTTCCCGGCAGGGCGAGCGGCGCCGTACGGCCACGTGCGTCCGTACAACGAGCCCCACCAGGGAACATAACGATCGTTACGTTAAGTTTTGTTACGCAATGGAGTCAAGGAAAAGCATGGGGTTACACCCGGAGGGGTGAGTGGTAGTGCAGAACGCCGAAGGCGCAGCACTTCCCGTTCTGGTCGAACCGGAAGGCGCAGGTGCGGTGGTGCGGCGCGCAGACCACGCGTGCGGCCGGGGTGAACTCGGTGAAGCGCAGGGCCGTCAGCCGGGCCCCGGTCACCCGGAGCAGCGCGCCGCCGCTCGCCAGCGCGGCGGCCTGCCGCGCCGCCTCCAGCAGCACCATCCCGGGGACGTGGTCGGTGGCGTGGTCGAAGAAGAAGGGGTGCTGGGGATCGGCCGCGTCCACCACCACCTCCCACCGGTCTCCTCCCACCCCTGCGTCCCGCCCGCGCCGCTCGCCGATCCCCACCACCACGTCCCGGGGAAGGGCGACGCCGAGCGCTGACGGTTCGGGGCGGCGCCTCCCGGTCGACGCCCGAGGCGGCTGGACGTCGGCCAGCGGCCCGCGCAGGACGGCGTACTGGTCGGCGGGGAAGAAGCGCGCCCCGCCCCCGGCCCGGGCGAACACCGCCCCGCCGGCCAGGAAGTCCACGTGCAGTCGCAGCCCGGTGGCGATGCCGTCCGGACCGGTGTGCAGCCGGGTGAGCCGCACTCGGCAGGTGACCTCGGTGGCCCCGTGGTGGACCCTGGGCTGTGCCGCGGGTCCCGTGGTGAAGAACAGGTCGGTGATGAGCAGCCGGGCGTCGACGGGCACGCCGAAGTACCGCAGGGGAATGAAGATGCCGAGCTGGCGGAGTGTTTCCACCACCATCAGCGGATGGTGCACGGCCGGGCCGTCGACCGGGAACGTCGGATGCGACCGGGGCCAGCACGCGGCCGCCGCGAAATTCACCTCGTCCATGCGGAGCACGTCGGTGAGGAGAACCTCCGCCACGGAGATCCGATGCACCAGTTCCCTGGGGACGGTACGCGACCAGCTCAGGGCCCGCAGCTTTCCGGGGGCGCTACGGATTCGAGCATTCATTCCCTCAGCACATCGCAGTTCGCGGCCTTTCGCACACCGGCTCGTTACTCCGAACCGCATCCAGGCACTACATTGCGTGGTATCAGCGGTGAAGGACGCGAAACTCGGAGAAGGTTGCGACGAGTGCAGGCGAAAACGACACGGCGGGCCCTGCTGGAAACCGCGGCACAATTGTTCGATGAGCGGGGTTATGCCGGAACCAGCATCAGCGACATCAGCGCGCTCTCAGGTCGTACCAGCGGGGCCATTTACTTCCACTACGCCAGCAAGGAGAAACTCGCCCTGGCGGTCATCGAAGAACTGTTCGCCTCCTGGCCGGAGATGATCAGCCGCCACCGGTCCACCGACCGCCCGGCCCTGGAGAAACTGGTCGCTCTCAGCTTCACCGTCGCCCGCGCCTTCCGCGACGACGTGGTGGTCCGGGCCGGTTCCCGCCTCTGGATGGAGCGCAAGGCCATCGCCGCCCCGCTGCCCACCCCCTTCGCGGCGTGGATCGAGGTGGTCGCCGAACTCCTCGCCGAGGCGCGCGCGGGCGGCGAGCTGGCGGCCGGGGTCGACACCTTGACCGCCGCGCACAGCGTGGTCTGCGCCTTCTTCGGCCTCCACACGATCTCCGACGCCATGGACGGCCGTGAGCACATCGAGGAGCGCCTCCACGAGCTGTGGCTGCTGCTGCTCGGCGCCCTCCAGGCGGAGCCGGACCCGGCGGGCCTGCTCGGCCGGGTGCAGGCCGACCAGCCGCCCGCCGTACCGGGCCGGCCACTGCCCGGCCAGTCCACGTCCGAGCCGGCCGACGCGGACCCCTCGCGGCTCTGACCCCGTCGCCGGACGGGGAGGCGCCGAAACGGTGGTCGTCCTCCGGGGCGACCGGGGACCGTCGCGACCCGGCACGGACCGCGCGCGGGGCCGCTGTCCGGGGCCGCGCGGCCGTGACGGGCCGCGCGGCAGCGGAGCGGAGGGGGCCGGAGCCGGACCCGACCCGCGCGAACGGCTCCGGGCCCCGCCGGCGCGGGGCGGCGCGCTCCGGGAACCGTCCGGTGTCCCGCAGCACGGTGGTGGGGTTGCGGTGGCGGGCACGGCACTCCGCGTACCCGAAGTACGCGCGTTCCCGCGCCCGGTGACGCCGGGCCTGCCGCGGTCGTGGGCGTGCGGGGGTGGGCGGGGCGGTCGCCGGGGACGCGCCGCCGGCCCTCACGGGGACGCGGCGACGGCCGGCGCCGCCGAGGCAGCCACGGCGCTCCCCCCGTCGTCACGCGCGCCTTCCGGACGGGCCGGCTCCGAGCCGGCCGGGGCGCCGGTCGGAGAGAGAAACTCTCGCCGCACGCGGCGGAGGAGTCGACACGGGCCGGGTGCGGGACCGCAGGCCGCCGGCGGGAGACACGGGAACGGCCGCGCCCGCCCGAGCCTCCCCCGCAGGTCGGTTTGCGGTCTGTGCGAGCCGCGTCGACGCCCGGGCGGCCATTGACCTCGGTAGAGCCCCCTCGTTAGCCTCCGCTGGAAACGATCTGTCACTTCTCCGGGAAGGCTCCGCCCCCAAGGGCGGCCACCGGGCACCGGGCACGCGCGGACAGGCGGACCGTGACACCCGCGTCGACCCCACCCGCCTCGGGCCGGCACGGCAGATCCGCCCCGCCCGCTGACCAGTGAAAGGACCCGATGAGGGTGTCGAGCGTGCCCAAGGCGAGCACCACCACCGTCAACAACCCCGTGATCCCCGGATTCCACCCGGACCCGAGCGTCTGCCGGGTGGGCGAGGACTACTACCTCGCCTGTTCCAGCTTCGAGTACTTCCCCGGCGTCCCCCTCTTCCACAGCCGGGACCTGGTGCACTGGACCCAGATCGGCAACGCGCTCGACCGCCCGGGCCAACTGCGCCTGCCGCCCGGCACACCGTCCTCGGGCGGCATCTACGCACCCACGCTGCGCCACCACGACGGCCTCTTCTGGCTGATCGTCACGAACGTGAGCGGCGACGGCAACCTGCTGTTCACGGCCACCGACCCGGCCGGCCCCTGGTCCGACCCGATCCGGCTGGCCGGGGTGCGCGGCATCGACCCGGACCTCGCCTGGGACGACGACGGCACCTGCTGGTGCACCACCGCGGGCGTCGAACAGGTCCGCATCGACCCCCGCACCGGGGAGACGCTCGGCCCGCCGCGCCGGATCTGGTCCGGCACCCCCGGTGCCAAGGCCCCGGAAGCACCGCACCTGTACCGGATCGGCGACTACTGGTACCTGCTCATCGCCGAGGGCGGCACCGAGCGGTGCCACGGCGTCTCGATCGCCCGCGGACGCACGCCGACGGGGCCCTTCGAGCCGTGCCCGGCCAACCCGATCCTGACCCACCGGGGCACCGACCACCCCATCCAGAACACCGGCCACGCGGACCTGGTGCAGGCGCCCGACGGCTCGTGGTGGATGGTGCTGCTCGGAGTGCGGCCGTATGGCGGCACGCCCGGCTGGCACGTACTGGGCCGGGAGACGTTCCTGGTACCCGTCGAGTGGGTCGACGGCTGGCCGGTCGTCGGCGAACTGTCGCCCGCCATGCCCGCGCCCCCGTGGGACCTCCACCCCAACGCCACCGCGCCGGGCCGGGACGACTTCGACCCGGACGACGGCGACCTGGCCCCGTACTGGATCTCGCTACGGCACCGCCCCCCGGAGGACTGCACCACCGGGGAACGGCCCGGCTGGCTGACCCTGCACGCCCGCGGCGGATCACTCGACGACCCCGGCGTGACGTTCGTCGGCCGGCGTCAGCAGCACCCGGCCTGCCGGGTGCGGGCCCTGGTCGACCCGG
Source organism: Streptomyces tamarix (assembly GCF_032423885.1). Taxonomy (NCBI): domain Bacteria; kingdom Bacillati; phylum Actinomycetota; class Actinomycetes; order Kitasatosporales; family Streptomycetaceae; genus Streptomyces; species Streptomyces tamarix. The sequence continues at coordinate 63,217 of NZ_JAWCTQ010000041.1, forward strand.
GGGAAGGCCGCGGCGGCCTGGCCGTCCACCTCGACGAGCGGCACCACTACGACATCGAGGCGGCAGCCGGCGAAGTGCGCGTGCGGGCCCGTATCGGCCCGCTGGACAGCGCGGTGGCGTCCCGGCCGACACCCGCCGGGCCCGTGGTCCTCCGCATCGAGGTGACGCCCGCACACACCGTGGACGACGCGCGCACCGGCCCCGACACCGTCGCGATCGGCATCGAGGAACGGGACGGCACGTTCACCGAACTCGCGTCGCTGGACGGCCGGTACCTTTCCACGGAGGTCGCGGGCGGCTTCACCGGCCGGGTCATCGGCATGTTCGCCTCGGCCGGCTCCGTCCACTTCGACTGGTACGACTACGAGCCGCTCGGGCACTGAGCGGGGCCCCGGGCCGACCGCGGACCGCGTCCGCCGCTCCGGCGGCGAACGGGACGTGCCCGGCGGTGGAGAACCGGCGACCGCCGAACAGGCCGGCCGTCCCGGCGCACGGGACCCGCGGACCGGTTCGCGCCACTCGCGCTCATCGACGGCGTGTGGCCTGTCCACGTACCGGCGTACGGTGTGTCCTGTCGTGTTGACGCGCCGCACGCGGCGGCGTACGGGGGACGGGGGAGATGGCGATGCAGCGGGTGTCCGGAAGCCTGGCGGAGCGGCTGAACTCCGCCCGGGACAGGGCGTTCGTCGGACGGTCGGCGGAACTGGCGCGTTTCCGGGCCGCGTTGCGGCAGGAGCCGGGCGCGGGCGCCGTCCTCTACGTGCACGGTCCCGGAGGGGTCGGCAAGTCGGCGCTGCTGAGGCGGTTCGCCGACGAGGCCCGCGGCGCGGCACGCGTCGTCGTCGAGGTCGACGGACGGCTCATCGACCCCTCACCGCTCGGCTTCGAGGCCGAGGCCGCCAAGGCGGCAGGCGCGACGCCCGGGGACGGCGTCGTCCTCCTCGTCGACGCGTTCGAGCGCTGCCAGGGGCTGGAGGGGTGGCTGCGGGACCGGTTCCTGCCGCACCTGCCCGAGCGGGCCGTCGTCGTGATCGCGGGCCGCCTCCCGCCGAGTACGGCGTGGACGGTCGACCTCGCCTGGAGCGAGGCCCTGGAGGTCCTGCCGCTGGCACCGCTGGACCCGGACGCCTCCGCCGCCCTGCTGGAGCGCCGGGGCGTGTCCGCCGCCCTCCACGAACCGGTGCTGTCCTTCGCCGGCGGCCACCCCCTGGCGCTGACCCTCGCGGCATCGGTCGCCGTCAGCGACGCCGGCCCGCGGGCGACCTGGGAGCCCACCCCGGACGTCATCACCGCCCTGCTCGCCACCCTGGTCGGAGACCTGCCCTCCCCGGTGCACCGGGCCGCCCTGGAGACGGCCGCCCACACGATGACGACGACCGAGGGGCTGCTGAAGGCGGTGATCGGCGAGGAGGACGCCGGGCCGATGTTCGCCTGGCTGCGCGGCCTGCCGTTCGCCCAGTACGGCCGCCGCGGCCTCTTCCTCCACGATCTCGTCCGCGAGGTCCTCGACCGGGACCTGCGCTGGCGCGACCCCCAGGGCTACGAGCAGATGCACCGCCGGGCCGGGCACCACCTGCTCGCCCAGGTCCGCACGTCGTCCGGTGCCGAGGTGATGAGCGCGGTGCGAGCGCTCACGTACCTCAAGCGGTACGGCCCGATGGCGCCCTACTTCCAGGACCTGGACGAGGAGGGGGACGTCTACGAGGACACCCTGCGGCCCGAGGACCACGAGACCCTGGTGAGGATGGCCGAGGAGGTCGAGGGCGAGCGGTCCGCCCGTATCGTGCGGCACTGGCTTGTGCACCAGCCCTCGGCGTTCCTGGTGTACCGGCGGACCGACACGGGCGGGACCGTCGCCTTCATGACCTGGCTGCGGCTGTCCAGGCGGGGCGAGGAGGCCGACGCCGACCCGGTCGTGGCGGAGGCGTGGGAGCACGTCGAGCGCCGTGCTCCGCTGCGCCCGGGCGAGCACTTCCTCCTGTGCCGCTTCATGGTGGATCCGGAGACGTACGGCGGGATATCCCACGTCGGCCACCTCATGCAACTGCGCATCTGCGTCGACTGGATCAGGTCCCAGGGGCTGGGCTGGTCCTTCGTCCTCAGCCCCGACGCCGCGCTGTGGTCCCCGCTGATGTCCCACCTCGGGCACCGGCCGGTGTTCGAGGTGCCGTGGGACCGGGGGCGCCTGTTCACGATGTTCGCGTGCGACTGGCGGGTCACCCCCTTGGAGATCTGGTTCGACCGCACCCAACCGGGAGCCCTCTCCGACACACCCGTGGCCCCGGCCGCCGACAGGCCGGCCGAGGAGACCCTCGCACGAGCCGACTTCGACCAGGCGGTCCGCGACGCCCTGCGCGCCCTGCACCACCCCGACGACCTGCGCTCCAACCCCCTGCTGGCCTGCCGGACGGTCGCCGTCGAGGCCGAGTACGGGAACACGGACCCGGTGGACTCGCTCAGGCGCCTGATCACCGAGACGGTCGAAGCGCTGCTCGACGAACCGCGGGGGGCCAAAGCGCACCGGGCGGTGGCGACGACCTTTCTGGAGCGGCCCCGCACCCAGGAGGCGTCCGCGCAGCGGCTCGGCATCCCCTACAGCACGTACCGGCGGCACCTCGCGCAGGGGATGGAGCGGGTGTGCGAGCTGCTGTGGCGGAGGGAGCGGAGCGGAGCGCCCTCCACGTGACCGGGCGGGAGCGGGCGACGAACCGGCGGCGGCCGGGCTGACCCCCCTCGTCGAGGCGGTGATCGGGGCGGTGCGCGGGGGCCGCACCCGGCCCCGCACCCCCGCGTCGTCGCCCGCCCCGGCCTGCCCGTCGGGGTGTTCCGCGCCCGTTGCCCCCGTCGAGGCCCCGCGGAGCCCCCGCACCCCGGCCCGTGTCCCCGCGGGCCCGCCTCCCGTACAGTGGGGGTGGGCCGTGACTGGCGCTTGGGTGGAGTACCACCGGGGAGCGGCCCGGCGGTCACCGCCTCCTGCCGCGCGCCTGGGCGATCAGCACCCACGTTCCTGTCGACGCCCAGGAGGACCCGTGTCCACGACCGCAAGCGCCCGCCTCATGGACGGCAGCGGCCTCGCCCGCCGCCTCGTCGAGGAGACCGCCGCCCGCGCCGCCGACCTCACCCGCCGCACCGGCGCGCAGCCGTGCCTCGCGACCGTCCTCGTCGGCGAGGACCCCGCCTCCGTCACGTACGTGCGGATGAAGCGCGCCCGTTGCGAGAAGGCCGGCATCCGCTCGCACCACGTCGAGCTGCCCGCCACGATCACCACCGAGGAGCTCGTCGCCACCCTGCGGGCCCTCTCGGAGGACCCGGACGTGCACGGCATCCTCCTCCAGCACCCGGTCGGCCGGCACATCGACGAGCGCGCCGCGTTCGAGGCGATCGCCCCGGAGAAGGACGTCGACGGCGTCACCACCAGCTCCTTCGCCTCGATGAGCTTCGGCCTGCCCGGTTTCGTCTCCTGCACGCCCGGCGGCATCATGCGGCTGCTCGACGCGTACGACGTCGACCCCGCCGGCAAGCGGGCCGTCGTCGTCGGCCGCAGCGCCATCCTGGGCAAGCCCGCCGGGATGCTGCTGCTCGCCCGGAACGCCACGGTGACGTACTGCCACTCGTACACCCCCGCCGCCGATCTGTCGGCCGCCGTGCGGGAGGCGGACATCGTGATCGCCGCCGTGGGCCGCGCCCGCTTCATCAAGGGCGAGGACATCAAGCCGGGCGCCGTCGTCGTCGACGCGGGCTACAACGAGGGCAACGTCGGCGACGTCGACTTCGAGGCCGCCGCGGAGCGCGCCGGGCTCATCACCCCGGTCCCCGGCGGTGTCGGCCCCATGACCATCGCCACCCTGCTGGCGCAGACGGTCGACGCCGCCGAGCGGCAGCTCGGGGCCACCGCCGCCTGACCGCGGCACCGGGGCGGTACGGGACGACGGCCGCTCCTGGCGGGCGGCCGTTCCCGGCGGACGACGGCCGTGCCCGCTCGGCGCGGCCGTCGTCCGCCGTCCCGTCACCCCGCGTCGTCCCCCTCCAGCAGGGCGGCCAGCACCGTGCCCGGGTCGCGGCCCGCCGGACCGGCGGGCGCCCACCGGCCCTGTTCGCGCCGGTACGGCCACCAGCGGCCGTCCCGACCGAGCCGCACCTGCACGTCGCCTCCCGGTCCGGCCCAACGCGCGCCGCCCAGCGCCCGCAGCACGGGACGCCCGCCGTCCTCCCCGGCAGCCGCGACGAGCGCCTCGGCGCGGGCCGCCGACGCGGGCTCCGGCACCCACTCCTCCTCCAGCACCGCGAGGGCCGCCGCGCCACCGAACCGCCACGCCCGTACGGCGAGGTCCATGTCCACCGGGCCCCGCCCCGTCCCCGCCGCGAGCCGCGCCACGACCCCGGGCACGGGCACGGGCACCGCGGCGGTCGCGGCGAGCCGGACGGCGTCCTGAGCCACCGTCAGCGGCGCGTCGCCCAACCCCCCGCCGGGTCCCCGGCCGGTTCCCCCGCCGGGGGAGTCCGCACCGGCCAGCACCTCCGCCAGCATCCGCCGCGCCCGCCACGCCGCGTCGGCGGCCAGCAGCTCCAGTCCCGACGGGTCCACGTCCGCCCCGGGATCCGTCTCCGCGTCCAGCGACGGCGGCCCGCCCGGCTGCTCGGGGGCGGGCGGCGGCGACGGCAGCGCGGGCAGGATGCCGCCCGTCGCGAACGCCTCGTCGGCCCGTACGCCCTCCGGCTCCGCCACCGCCTCCTCCGCACCGGCCCGTGCCGTGCCGCGCGCCGTCAGCTCCTCCAGCAGCCGCCGTTCGCCGCGCCCGCGCACCAGGAGCAGCACGAACGGATCCCGGTCGAGCAGCCGAGCCACCTCGTAGCAGAGGGCCGCCGTGTGCGGACAGTGGTCCCACGCCCCGCACGCGCACTCCGCGTCCAGGTCGCCCAGGCCCGGCAGCAGATCGACCCCGGCCGCCGCGGCGTCCTCGACCAGGTGCGGCGGCATGTCCCGGTCGAGCAGCGCGGCGACGTGCCCGGCCCGCTCCACCGCCGTCTCCAGGAACCGGTCCCACTCCGCGTCCGGCAGCTCCTGCACCAGCACGTCGGCCCGGTACGCGGTGCCGTCCCGGTCCTTGACGACCGCCGTGACCCGCCCGGGGCGCACCGTCACGGCACCCACCGCGCCGGCGCGCGCCCGTGCGCGGCCCTTCTTCAGCTGCTGACCGTCGAGCGCCGTGTCCTCCAGGGCCTTCAGCCACGCCCGGCCCCACCAGGTCTCCGCGAAGCCGCGCCCGGGGGCGGGCGGCAGGGCGTCGAAGGTCGTCTCGTCCTCGTAGGCACCGCTCATCGTCCGCGCCCTCCGTCCGTCCCGCCCGTGGCGTCCGTCCCGCCGTGCCCCGCGGAGCTGCTTCCGTCGTATCCGCCGGGCCCGTCGTCCGCGTCGTATCCGCCGTCCGTCGCGCGCAGCCGCACCAGTTCCGCCAGTTCGGCGTCGGACAGCTCCGTGAGGGCCGCCTCCCCGGCGCCGCCCAGTACCGAGTCCGCCAGCCGCCGCTTGCGCGCCAGCATGTCCGCGATGCGGTCCTCGACCGTGCCCTCGGCGATCAGCCGGTGCACCTGCACGGGCCGCGTCTGCCCGATCCGGTACGCCCGGTCGGTGGCCTGCGCCTCCACGGCCGGGTTCCACCAGCGGTCGTAGTGCACGACGTGCTCCGCGCGCGTGAGGTTCAGCCCCGTGCCCGCCGCCTTCAGCGACAGCAGGAACACCGGCACCTCGCCGTCCTGGAATCGGCGCACCATCGCCTCGCGCTCCGCGACCGGCGTGCCGCCGTGCAGCAGTTGCGCCCGTACGCCCCGAGCGGCGAGGTGGTCCTGGAGCAGCCGGGCCATGCGCACGTACTGGGTGAAGACCAGCACGCCCGCGCCTTCGGCGAGGATCGTGTCGAGGAGCTCGTCCAGCAGTTCCAGCTTGCCGGAGCGCCCCGCGAGCCGCGGCGCGCCCTCCTCCTTCAGGTACTGCGCGGGGTGGTTGCAGATCTGCTTCAGCGCGTTCAGCAGCGTGACGACCAGGCCGCGCCGCTCCATGCCGTCCGCCCCGGCGATCGCGGTGAGCGTCTCGCGCACCACCGCCTCGTACAGACCGGCCTGTTCCTTCGTCAGGGCCACCGCGCGGTCCGTCTCCGTCTTCGGAGGCAGTTCCGGCGCGATCCCCGGGTCGGACTTGCGGCGGCGCAGCAGGAACGGCCGGACCAGCCGGGACAGCCGCTCGGCCGCCGCCGGGTCGGCACCGCCCTCGACGGCCTGCGCGTACCGGCCGCGGAACGTGCCGAGGCGGCCGAGCAGCCCGGGCGTCGTCCAGTCGAGGATCGCCCACAGCTCGGAGAGGTTGTTCTCCACCGGCGTGCCGGTCAGCGCGACGCGCGCCCGCGCGCCGATGGCGCGCAGCTGCCGGGCGGTCGCCGAGTAGGGGTTCTTGACGTGCTGCGCCTCGTCCGCGGCGACCATGCCCCAGTCCACGCGCGCGAGGCGCTCGGCGTCGAGCCGCATCGTCCCGTACGTGGTGAGCACGAAGCCGCCGGTGACGCCGTCCAGGTCGCGGCGGGGCCCGTGGAAGCGGCGCACGGGGGTGCCGGGCGCGAACTTCTCGATCTCCCGCTGCCAGTTGCCCATCAGCGACGTGGGGCAGACGACGAGCGTCGGCCCGGCGGCTGCCGGATCGGTCTGCCGGTGCAGGTGGAGCGCGATGAGGGTGATGGTCTTGCCGAGGCCCATGTCGTCGGCGAGGCAGGCGCCGAGCCCGAGGGACGTCATGCGGTGCAGCCAGTTCAGGCCGCGCAGTTGGTAGTCGCGCAGGGTCGCGGCGAGCCCGACCGGCAGGCCGATCTCCTGGTGGCCGCCCTCCGGGTCCGCGAGCCGGTCCCGCAGCTCCCGCAGCCATCCCGACGCCTCGACGACGACCGGCCGCCCGCCCACCTCGGTCGTGCCCGCCAGTACGGCACCGAGCGCCTCCACGGGGGTGATCCCGCGGTCCCGCTGCTCGCGGGCGCGCCGTACCTCCTCGGGGTCGACCAGCACCCACTGGTCGCGCAGCCGCACCAGGGGCCGGCCGGCCTCGGCGATCCGGTCCAGCTCGGCGCGGTCGACGGACCGCCCGCCCAGGGCGAAGCGCCAGTCGAAGGCCAGCAGCGCGTCGACGGACAGGAACGACGGCAGTGCGGAGTCCCGCCCGTACGGGCCGCCGCCCCCTTCGCCGTGCGCGGGCCCGACGACGGCCTTCGCGGTCAGTGTCCGCGCCAGGCTCTTGGGCCAGTGCACCTGGACACCGGAGTGCGCGAGCGCCCTCCCAGCCCCGCCCAGCAGTTCGGCGACCTCCTCGTCGGCCAGTTCCAGGGCGTCCGGTACGGCCGTCGACAGCAGCGGCGACAGGGCGGGCCACACGCGCGCGGCGCGGCGCAGCGCGAGCAGCGCGTCCCGGCGGGCCGACGCCCCGAACGCCGCGCCCGCGGCACCCGACCACACGTGCGCGGCGTCCGCGACGAGCGCGGCGTCACCGGCGTGGTGCACCTGCGGCACGGCGCGGAAGACGGGGCCGCCCGCGCCGGTGCCGGCGACGGCGGTCTCGTCGGTGGCGGCGTCGCCGTCCAGGCCCGTCACCTCGATCCGCAGGGAGAGCCGTACGCCCGCGTCGTGCCCGGCCGCCACGTCGGCGGCCCACTCGCGCAGCCCCGGCACGTGCTGCGGCCCGTCCTCCGCGAACGGCGCGCCGCCCGCGGCGAGCGGGGCCGCGGGGGTGCGGGGCAGTACGTCCGCCACCGCGTCCAGGAACGCGCGCAACAGCGCCTCGGGGTCGGGCAGGAGCACCGCCCCGTCGGCGGCCGCGCCGACGGGCACGGCGTGGGCGGTGGGCGGCATCGACGCGGCGAGCGTCCGCAGCCGCTCGAGGTCCTCGGGGGCGAGCGGTCCGGCCCGCCACGCGTCGTGCCCCGCCTCGGTCACACCGGGCAGCAGCCGGCCGCGGGCGACGACGTGGAGGGCGAGCAGGGCGGCCGCTCCCCAGAAGGCGCAGGACGGCGACGGGTCGGTGACGGACCCGGCACCCGTCCGCGCCAGCAGCGGAAGGGCGTCGCGTACAGGCAGGCAGAGGGCCGTCACGCGCCGGGGGAGGGCGTCGTCGGCGACGACGTCCACCTCCTCGACGGTGCCGGGGCCGGATCGCTCGGGCAGCGGTTCGCCGTCGGGCGCCCAGAAGGCGACGCGGCCGGTGCGCGCGGGGTCGGCGGACAGGAAGACGGTGGAGCAGCGGGCGAGGCCGGAGAGAGTGGGGTCCCAGTGCACAGTGCTGTTGCAGTCCTCAAATTTGACTAGCTGAATGCAGAAGGGCCGAGAGTACAGGACGCGACAGTCGGAAGAACGCGTTCCGTGCGTGAGCCGGCTCACAGAGGCGTTCCGGGGGTGGCGCGGGCACCACCCCGCCCGAGGGGGTGGCCCCCACCCGGACCGGGTGCTGCCGCCATGGTCCGGGACGCCGCTCCGTCCGTAGGCTCATGGCACGACGCCGCCCGGCGCAACGGCCCTCCAGGCCACCACACCCGCGAGGCCGGCGCCCCCCGCCCGCATCCCTGCCGTACCCTCGGCCCACAGACCGGAGACAGCCATGCCACAGGCCACCGCCGCCCCGCCGGAGCGGATCTCGGCCCCCGTCCGCGGGGGCGGCAGCGAGTTCACCCCCCTCCTGCGCGCGGTCCGGGAGCAGGGGCTCCTGGAACGGCGTCCCGGCTGGTACGCCGCAGGGATCACCGTCAACCTCCTCGCCCTCGCCGCCGTCGCCACCGCGCTCGCCCTCTTCGGGGACTCGCCCTGGGCGCTGCTGCTCGCCGTGCCGCTGGCCGTGTTCTCCGCGCGCGCCGGCTTCGTCGCCCACGACGCCGGGCACGCGCAGATAGCCTCCCGGCGCCGCGCCAACCACCTGCTCCAGATCGTGCACGCCAACCTGCTCCTCGGCATGAGCCAGGAGTGGTGGAACGACAAGCACAACCGGCACCACGCGAACCCGAACCACGTCGACAAGGACCCGGACGTCGCCCCGGACGTCCTGGTGTTCGCCCGCCACCAGGCGGGTGGCCGCAGCGGCCTGCGCGGCTGGCTCACCCGCCACCAGGCGTGGCTGTTCTTCCCCCTCACCACCCTCGAAGGGCTCGCCCTCAAGGTGTACGGCTTCCAGGCGGTGTTCTCGGCGCGCGGGCGGCGCGGCACGCGGCGGGAGCGCGTCGCCGAGGGCGGTCTCCTCCTCGCCCACGTCACCGGCTACGCCGCGCTGCTGCTCGCCACGATGCCCCTGGGACGGGCGCTGGTCTTCGCGGCCGTCCACCAGATGCTCCTCGGGCTGCACCTGGGCCTGGCGTTCGCGCCCAACCACAAGGGCATGGCGATGCCCGGCGAGGACGGCGCCGCCGAGGACTGGGGCCACCTGCGCAAACAGGTCCTCACCTCGCGCAACATCCGCGGCAGCGCCGTCACCGACTGGCTGCTGGGCGGCTTGAACTACCAGATCGAGCACCACCTGTTCCCCAGCATGCCGAGGCCGCACCTCCGCCTGGCGCGGCCCCTGGTCCGCGCGCACTGCCGGGCGCTCGGCATCCCGTACACGGAGACGGGCGCGGTCGACTCGTACCGGCAGGTGCTCGGCCACCTGCACGCGGTCGGCGAACCGCTGCGCGCCGCCGCCTGAGCGGCGCCCCCTGTTCGTACGACGGCCGGAACCGTGCCGGGCCGCCGGGCGTTCACCCGGTAGGCAGCCGAGAAGGAGGCGTCCATGTCGACGAGAACCAAGATCGTGATCGGGGGAGTGGCCGTCGGGCTGCTGCTGATGCCCCTGATCGGCTTCTGGATGTCCCTGCTGGTCGTGGTGGGCGTGCCCGCCCTCGCGTATCTGGCCCTCGACCCCGGCCAGCGGCGCCGGCTGCGGCGGGTGGCCGCGCGGCGGGAGATCGGCCGCTGAGCCAGGGCGGCGGCCGGGCGGGGCCGCGACGCCCCCGCGGTGGGCGCGGCCCGCGGCGCGGCACGCCGTGCGCGGCTCGGCGGAAGGCCCTACGTCCGGCGCCCGATGCGCCAGCGCCTCCGGCTCCGTAGGTTCGCCCCATGCCCGCAGACGCCACCGCGCACATCCGCATCGCCCGCCCGTCCCTCGACCTCGACGCCGCCGCACGCTTCTGGACCTCCGGGCTGGGACTCAGCGAGCTCTGGCGCCACCGGGGGGACGGCGCACCGGGCGACCACAGCCTGCTGATGGTCGGCTGGCCCGACGCCGGCTGGCACCTGGAACTGGTCCACGACCCGACCGCGGCCGTGGCCCCGCGGCCGACCCCGGAGGACCTGTTGGTCGTCTACCTCGACGGCCCGGTCCCGGACGCCCTGGTGGCCCGCCTCGAACAGCACGGCGGTCGGCGCGTCCCGGCCCACAATCCGTACTGGGACCGCTGGGGCGTCACCGTCGAGGACCCGGACGGCTACCGCCTGGTGCTGTCCACCCGGCGCTGGTCCAACACGTCCGACACACCCGCCACGGGTTCCTAGGGGGA
>NZ_JAWCTQ010000042.1:0-66936 GCF_032423885.1 Streptomyces tamarix
AGAGACGGGGTATCAACTAATCTGGCGTTGATTTTTGGCACGCTGTTGAGTTCTCAAGGAACGGACGCTTCCTTCGTACTCACCCTCTCGGGCTTTCCTCCGGGCGCTTCCCTTCGGTTTTTCCAACTCTACCAGATCCGTTTTCCGTTCCGTTCCCGGTCCGAATTTCGTATCCAGCGGCCGTTGGAGGGCCTTTCGCCTTTCGGCTTCCGCCACTTTAGCGGATTCTTCGCGGTGCTCATAATCGAGCTCCTCGAAATGAATTCCGGCACGCCGGAACCCACCCCGCCAGGGGGTAGATCGCTAAGTAGTGGTTTGGCCGCCCCAGGGGTGCTGATACAGCGTGCCCCGGCTCCTGCGGCTCGATCGAGATTAGGCGGCTCGGTGCCGAGAGTCAAGTCCTCCTCCGGCGCGGTGTGTGGGCCCGGTACGGACTCACCGTCGGGTCCCCGTCGATCCAGAAGCGCCACGGGTGCACCGCCCCCTCCCCGCCCACACCGGTACGGGGGCCGTTCCGTACCCGCTCGGGGGCGATCGGGGTCCCCGTCAGTACGGACAGGGGGGAGTCCGGGCCGGCGCAGGCGTCGGTGCCGTCCAGGGTGCGGTCGACGTCCAGGGCCGTGGCGAGGCGGGCCGGGCCCTTGGCCAGCTCCCTGTCGTGCCGGGCCGAGAGGCGCCGGCGGCGGGCCAGCTCGTGACCCGCGCGGACCTCCCCGGCGCGCAGCAGGACCCCGCTCGCGGTGCCCTCCGGGCCGCACACCAGGTTCAGGCAGTGCCACATCCCGTAGGTGAAGTAGACGTACGCGTGACCGGGCGGACCGAACATGACGGCGTTCCTCGCCGTGCGGCCCCGGTAGGCGTGGGAGCCGGGGTCCACCTCTCCGGCGTACGCCTCCACTTCCGTGAGGCGGAGCTCGATGGGTCCGTCGTCCGTCGTCCGCACCAGGGTCCGGCCGAGCAGGTCCGGCGCGACCTCCAGTACGGGGCGGTCGAAGAAGTCCCGGGGCAGCGGCGTACGGTCGGGGCGCTCGATCATGTTGAACGAGCGTACTGGGACGGCGCCCGGAACCGGCTACGGTCTTCCGCGCGTACGCGTATGTGAGCTGTGGACCGAGAAGGAGTGGACATGGGCTTCAAGAAGCTGCTCGCGAGCCTGGGGGCGGGCGGGGCCAACGTCGAGACCGTGCTGACCGAGGCGAACGTGGTGCCCGGCGGTGTCGTCCAGGGCGAGGTGCGGATCGAGGGCGGCTCGGTGCCGCAGGAGATCCAGGGCCTGTCGCTCGGGCTGCAGGCGCGGGTCGAGGTCGAGGGCGGCGACCAGGAGGCCAAGCAGGACATCGAGTTCGGCAGGACACAGATCGGCGGTTCCTTCACCGTCCAGGCCGGGGCCGTGCACGTCGTGCCGTTCGGGTTGGAGATCCCGTGGGAGACCCCCGTCACCTGCATCGCCGGGCAGCAGTTGCGCGGCATGGACATCGGGGTGACGACGGAGCTGGCGATCGCGCGGGCCGTGGACTCCAGCGACCTGGACCCGATCAGCGTGCACCCGCTGCCGGCGCAGCAGGCGATCCTGGACGCGTTCGTCCGGCTGGGCTTCCGGTTCAAGAACGCGGACATGGAGCGGGGGCACATCCGGGGGACGCGACAGCGGCTGCCCTTCTACCAGGAGATCGAGTTCCTGCCGCCGCAGCAGTACCGGGGGCTGAACCAGGTCGAGCTGTCGTTCGTCGCCGACGACCGGGAGATGGACGTCGTGCTGGAGATGGACAAGAAGGGCGGGCTGTTCAGCGAGGGCAGCGACTCGTACCGCTGCTTCGTGGTCGGCTTGAACGACTACCAGGGCACCGACTGGGCGGCGTACCTCAACCAGTGGCTCGCCGATGTCGGTGGGCGCCGCAACTGGCTCTAGGCTCGGAAGATCGAGGTTCCAGAGCGATCGGAGGTTCTGACGTGACCGAGGCGAAGAGGGCGCCGCTCCCCCACGACTTCCACCCGCCGGTGCCGTCGTTCACCGTGGTGAGCGACGACGTCGCGCCCGGGGGCGTGCTGGCGGACGCGCAGGTGTACGCGAAGGGGAACACGTCGCCGCGGCTGCGGTGGGAGGGCTTCCCGGCGGAGACGAAGAGCTTCGCCGTGACGTGCTTCGACCCGGACGCGCCGACGGGCAGCGGCTTCTGGCACTGGGTGCTGTTCGACATCCCGGCGTCCGTGACGGAGCTGCCCGCGGGTGCGGGCGGCGGGAAGTTCGAGGGGCTGCCCGAGGGCGCGGTGCACGCCCGCAACGACTACGGGTCGAAGGACTTCGGCGGTGCCGCGCCGCCGCCCGGGGACGGCCCGCACCGGTACGTGTTCACCGTGTACGCCGTGGACACGGAGAGGCTGGGGCCGGACTCCGACGCGTCGCCGGCGGTCGTCGGTTTCAACCTGCGGTTCCACACGCTGGCGCGCGCGCAGCTCATCGGGGAGTACGAGACGCCCGCGGAGAGCTGAACGTTCACTTCCCGTTCGCCCGCTTCTGGCCCGGGGGAGGCCGGGGGCGGGCATTTTCCGCTCGCGGATATTGCGTTGTCCCGTTCGGTGCCGCCCCGCCAGAGTTGGTCCAGGCGCGTCAGGGGGACGGCCGGCACACGGAGGTGGGCGGAATGCGGGACACGCTGGTTCTCAACGCGAGCTTCGAGCCGCTGTCGACGGTGTCGCTGCACCGCGCGGTGGTGCTGGTGCTGCAGGACAAGGCCGTCGTCGAGCAGGCCCATCCGGGGCTCCGGCTGCGGGCGGCCGCGGTGGAGCTGCCCGTACCGCGGGTGATCAGGTTGTGCCGGTACGTACGGGTGCCGTTCCGAAGACACGCGCCGTGGTCGCGGCGCGGCGTGCTGGTGCGGGACCAGCACCGGTGCGCGTACTGCGGGCGGCGGGCGACGACGGTCGACCACGTGGTGCCGCGATCGCAGGGCGGTGCGGACAGCTGGCTGAACACGGTCGCGTCCTGCGCGGAGGACAACCACCGCAAGGCGGACCGTACGCCGGAGGAGGCGGGGATGCCGCTGCTGCACCGGCCGTTCGTACCGAGCCCCGCGGACGCGATGCTGCTGGCGCTGCGGGCCGGTGAGCGGGCGGAGCTGCCGGAGTGGCTGGCGGCGCGGCGGCCGGAGGCGTCCGCCGCCTGAGCGTGACCGCGGGTGGAGCCCGCTCCCGGTGTGTCGCCGGGGGCGGGCTCTTCGTCATCGGGTGACGAGCTGGAGGATCGCGGCGCCGCCGATGACGACGATCAGGGCGCGGAGGGCCTTGGCGGGGAGGCGCCGGCCGACGCGTGCGCCGATCTGGCCGCCGATGGTGGAGCCGACGGCGATGAGGGCGACGGCGGTCCAGTCGAAGTGGGCGGCGAAGACGAAGAACAGCGCGGCGATGGTGTTCACGACGGCCGCGAGGATGTTCTTCGCGGCGTTGAGGCGCTGGAGGGTGTCGTCGAGCAGCATGCCCATGAGGGAGAGGTAGATGATCCCCTGGGCGGCGGTGAAGTACCCGCCGTAGACGCTGGCCAGGAGGAGGCCGGTGAAGAGGAGGGGGCCGCCGTGGCGGGCGGTGCCGGTGCGGCCGTTCCGTTCGCGGCGGGCCTGGACGGCCCGGGTGATGCGGGGCTGGAGGATGACCAGGACCAGGGCCAGGGCGACGAGGACGGGGACGATCGTCTCGAAGGCCGTGGAGGGCAGGACGGTGAGGAGGACGGCGCCGCCCAGTCCGCCGACGGCGGCGGCGACGGCGAGGCGCAGGACGCGGTCGCGCTGGCCGGTGAGTTCGGCGCGGTAGCCGATGGCCCCGCTGATGGAGCCGGGGATCAGGCCGAGGGCGTTGGAGACGGTGGCGGTGACCGGCGGGAGGCCGGTGGCCAGGAGGACGGGGAACGTGATGAGCGTGCCCGACCCGACGATCGTGTTGATGGTGCCCGCGCCGATGCCGGCCGCGAAGACGGCGAGCATCTCCCAGAACGTCACTGTGCCCCCGTACGTGATCGGTGGTGGACGAACCGATCATGCACGAGGGCAGTGGGGTGAGTCGACCGGGGTGCGGCCCCCGGTCAGTCGACGGGGGGGTCCTCCCGGCGCCGCTCCTTGGAGGAGGTGTCGAAGCCGGGGGCGCCGTTGCCGAGGTTGCCGAAGGCGCCGGAGAGGCCCTTGAGGGCGTCGCCGATCTCGCTGGGCACGATCCAGAGCTTGTTGGCGTCGCCTTCGGCGATCTTCGGGAGCATCTGGAGGTACTGGTAGGAGAGGAGTTTCTGATCGGGGTCGCCGGCGTGGATGGCTTCGAAGACCGTACGGACCGCCTGGGCCTCGCCCTCGGCGCGCAGGGCCGCCGCCTTGGCCTCGCCCTCGGCGCGGAGGATCGCGGACTGCTTCTCGCCCTCGGCGGTGAGGATCTGGGACTGGCGGATGCCCTCGGCGGTGAGGATCGCGGCGCGCTTGTCGCGGTCGGCGCGCATCTGCTTCTCCATCGAGTCCTGGATGGAGGTGGGCGGCTCGATGGCCTTCAGCTCGACGCGGTTGACGCGGATGCCCCACTTGCCGGTGGCCTCGTCGAGGACGCCGCGGAGGGCGGCGTTGATCTCCTCGCGGGAGGTGAGGGTGCGCTCCAGGTCCATGCCGCCGATGATGTTGCGCAGGGTGGTGACGGTGAGCTGCTCGATCGCCTGGATGTAGCTGGCGACCTCGTACGTCGCGGCGCGGGCGTCGGTCACCTGGTAGTAGATGACCGTGTCGATGTTGACGACCAGGTTGTCCTGGGTGATGACGGGCTGGGGCGGGAAGGGGACGACCTGCTCGCGCAGGTCGATGCGGTTGCGGATCGTGTCGATGAACGGGACGACGATGTTGAGGCCCGCGTTGAGGGTGCGGGTGTAGCGGCCGAAGCGTTCCACGATGGCGGCGCTGGCTTGTGGGATGACCTGGATCGTTTTGATCAGGGCGATGAAGACAAGCACCACCAGAATGACCAGAACGATGATGACTGATGGCATCGTGCTCCCCGTGCCCTTCGCTGCCGGTTGATGTCGGTGATCGATTTTCCCAGACGGCGGGCGGTCATGTGGGCGGTTCGGCCGGTTGTCCCGGTGACCGGCCCTCGCGCGACGGCATGTGACGAGTCGTCATATCACGACGGCGGTCGCCCCGTCGATGTCGACCACGTCGACCTGCTGCCCCGGTTCGAAGACCTGGTCGGGGGCGTAGGAGCGGGCGGACCAGACCTCGCCGGCGAGTTTGACGCGCCCGCCGGAGGCGTCGACCCGTTCCAGGACGACGGCTTGACGGCCTTTCAGGGCGTCGACGCCGGTCGCGTGGCCCGGTTGCCCCTGGCGGTGCCGGGCCGCGATGGGCCGCACGACGGCGAGGAGCGCGACGGAGACGACGACGAAGACGATGACTTGGGCCACCACTCCGAAGCCGAGTCCCGCGGTGAGGGCGCCCGCGACCGCCCCGACGGAGAACATGCCGAATTCGGGCATCGCGGTGATGACGAGCGGGATGCCCAGCCCCACCGCCGCGATCAGCCACCAGACCCATGCGTCGATGTCCACGTCGTCATGGTAGGTGCGCGGGCCCGCCGGGGACAGGGCGCCGAGGGCCCCCGCGGGTGCGCGGGGGCCCTCGGCGCTTCGGTGTTCCGGTACCTTCGGCGTTCCGGTGCCTTCGGAGGCGTGGGGCGGGGTCAGCCGAGCGGGAGGCCCTGGGCGGTGTAGCGGTCGCCGACGCGCTCGACGACGAGGGGCAGGCCGAAGCAGCGGCTGAGGTTGCGGGAGGTGAGCTCGGTCTCGACGGGGCCGGCGGCGAGCACCTTGCCCTGGCGGATCATCAGGACGTGGGTGAAGCCCGGCGGGATCTCCTCCACGTGGTGCGTGACCATGATCATGGAGGGGGCGTACGGGTCGCGGGCGAGGCGGCCGAGGCGGCGGACGAGGTCCTCCCGGCCGCCGAGGTCGAGGCCGGCGGCGGGCTCGTCGAGGAGGAGCAGCTCGGGGTCGGTCATCAGGGCGCGGGCGATGAGGGTCCGCTTGCGCTCGCCCTCGGAGAGGGTGCCGAACCTGCGGTCGAGGAAGTCGGACATGCCGAGGCGGTCGAGGAAGGCGCGGGCGCGGTCCTCGTCGACGGCGTCGTAGTCCTCCCGCCAGGTGGCGGTCATGCCGTACGCCGCGGTGAGGACGGTCTGGAGGACGGTCTGCCGCTTGGGCAGCTTCTCGGCCATGGCGATGCCGGCCATGCTGACGCGGGGGCGCAGGTCGAAGACGTCGACCTTGCCGAGCTGGTCGCCGAGGATGCGGACGGCGCCGCGGGTGGGGAAGAGGTAGGTGGAGGCGACGTTCAGGAGGGTGGTCTTGCCGGCGCCGTTGGGGCCGAGGACGGCCCAGCGCTCGCCTTCCTTGACCGACCAGGAGACCTCGTCCACCAGAGCGCGTCCGTCGCGGACCACGGATACGTCCACCAGCTCCAGTACATCGCTCATGAGCGCGTTGTCTCCCCTTGCGGTCGTTGCTTCGTCGTCGTCCCTCGCGCGGGCCGCCGCGGGAGCGGCGGGCGCAGGTTCCCAGGGAAAACCTACGCCACCGGTGGTGGGGCCCGTACCCGTGGGGCCAGTACCTAGGGTGGGGGCCATGCTTTCGGAACCACGTTCAGGACGGTTGGCCGCATGGGGGAACGCCCTGCTGGCCGGGTTGGTGTCGCCGGACGAGGCGGTGGGCGCGATCGTCGGTGACGACGCGCCGCACCGCGTGGAGGGCCTGCCGGGTGAGCCGGGGCCCGTCGGGCTGACCCTGGCGCTGGGGCGGCTGCGGTCGCTGGGGATCACCGGGTGGCGGGTGGCGCTGCCCGCGCCGGGGCATCCGCTGGGGCTCAGCGGGCCGCCGGAGTTCAACGCGCGGGCGCTCGACGCGCAGGAGGCGGCCGTCGGGTACGGGGCCGGGTTCGGGCTCGTGCCGGAGGTGACCGAGGCGGGTCCTGCCGGGGACCTGCACGTGGAGGTCGTGTGGCACTGCCTGCCGGTGCGGGAGGCGCCGCCGGCGGACGTGCCGTCGCTGGGCGAGGCGGAGCGGGAGCTGGCGGAGGCGCTGCGGGAGGCGACGGCGGTGCTGACGCGGCTGAACGTGGCGGCGTCGGGCCCGGTGGCGGAGGCGGCGCTGGACGCGTACCGGGCGCGGGCGCACGCCGGGGGCGAGCTGCTGGCGCCGGGGTACCCCCCGCGGGCGGTGCGGGTGCTGGAGCTGGCGCGGCGGGTGGCGCTGCTGGTCTCGTTGGCGTACGAGAAGGGGCCCGGCGGCGCGGTGAGCGCGTCGGAGATGGCGGCGCGGGCGGAGGCGCTGCGGCCGGTGGAGCGCGTGGCGCGGCGAGCGCAGGTGGCGGCGTTCAACGCGTACGTGGAGGAGCGGGAGCGCGGCCGGTCCTGAGCGGGCGGCGGCCGGCCTCCCGGCGGGTGCCGGGGTCCGGTCGGCCGCCGCCCGGCTGGGCGGTGTCCGGGCGGATGGCCGGCCGCCACCCGGGCGAATGGTGCCGGTCGGATGGTGCCGGTCGGGCGGTGCCCGGTCAGGTGGTGAGGCCGTGGCGTACGGCCCACAGGGCGGCCTGGGTGCGGTCGGCGAGGTCCAGCTTCATGAGGATGTTGGAGACGTGCGTCTTGACGGTCTTCTCGGAGAGGACGAGGGCGCGGGCGATCTCCCGGTTGGAGCGCCCGTCGGCGATCAGGCCGAGGACCTCGCGCTCCCGCTCGGTGAGGGAGCCGCTTCGGCCGCCGGATCCGCCGTTCGCCTCGTCCTGGCTGAGCAGCGCCCCGGCCACCTCGGACTGGAGCAGGACGTGCCCCGCGTGGACGGAGCGGATGGCGCCGGCCAGGGCGTCGGGGTCGACGTCCTTGTAGACGTACCCGGCGGCGCCGGCGCGCAGGGCGGGGACGACCGTGCGCTGCTCGGTGAAGCTGGTGACGATCAGCACCTTCGCCGGGTTGCCGAGCTCGCGGAGCCTGCGGAGGGCCTCGATGCCGTCCGTACCGGGCATCTTCACGTCCATGAGGACGACGTCGGGGCGCAGCTCCTCCGTACGGGCGACGCCCTCGGCGCCGTCCGCGGCCTCGCCGACGACCTCGATGTCGTGCTGGACCTCCAGGAACGTGCGCAGCCCGCGGCGGACGACCTGGTGGTCGTCGACGAGGAGGACGCGGATGGCGCGCCCCTCTCCCGCCCTCGCGGAGCCGTCGCTCTCCTTGTCAGCCACCGGGGACCTCCATCTCGATCGTGGTGCCCTCGCCGGGCGCCGAGTGCACGGCGAGTCTGCCGCCGACGCCGCTCGCCCGGTCCCGCATGGAGACGAGGCCCAGGTGGCGGCCGGCGCGGCGGACCGCGCGCGGGTCGAAGCCCCTGCCGTCGTCGGTGACGGTGAGGCGGGCGCCCTGGCCGTGCCGGGCGAGCCGGACGGCGACCTCGCCGGCCCCGGAGTGGCGCAGGGCGTTGTGCAGGGCCTCCTGGGCGACGCGGAGCAGCGCCTCCTCCTGGGAGGCGGGGAGGGCCCGTATGCCGCCCCCGTCGAAGGTGACGTGGGCCGTGTGCGCCCGGTCGAGGACCTGGACGTGCGTACGCAGGGTGTGGACCAGGCCGTCCTCGTCGAGGGCGGCGGGGCGCAGCTCGACGACGGCGGCGCGCAGCTCGTCGGCGGCTTCGGCAGCCAGGGCGGCGACCTGCTGGAGCTCGCCCTTGGCGCGGGCGGGGTCCCGGTCGACGAGGGCGGCGGCGGCCTGGGCGGTCAGCCGCAGGGAGAACAGCTTCTGGCTGACGGCGTCGTGCAGCTCGTGGGCGAGGCGGGAGCGCTCCTCGGCGATGGACAGCTCGCGGCTGCGCTCGTAGAGGCGGGCGTTGGTGAGGGCGATGGCGGCGTGCTGGGCGAGGATGCCGAGCAGCTCCTCGTCCTCGGCGGTGAAACCGCACCCGCCGTCGGATGAGGAGCAGCGCTTGTTCGCGAGGAACAGGGCGGCGATCGTCTCGTCGCCGTCGCGGACGGGCAGGCCGAGGAAGTCCGACATGTCGGGGTGGGTGGTGGGCCAGCCCTCGAAGCGGGGGTCCTCGCGGACGTCGGCGAGGCGCTCGGGCCGCTCGCTGTGGAGCATCGCGGCGAGGACGCCGTGCTGCCGGGGCAGGGGGCCGATGGCCTTCCACTGCTCGTCGCTGACCCCGTCGACCACGAACTGGGCGAAGCCGCCGTGGTCGTCCGGGACGCCGAGCGCGGCGTACTCGGCGTCGAGCAGGTCGCGGGCGGAGGCCACGATCGTCTTGAGGACGTCGCGGACCTCCAGCTGCCTGCTCATCTCCAGCAGGGCCGTGCTCACCGCCGCGAGGCCGGAGCGTGGTCGATCGGTCATGCGTTCACCGTACCCACGGGGGTGACGGTCCGTATCCGCCTGTGGACGGCGGTGTCTGGGTCCGAGGGCCTAGGTCCTTCCACCCTGTCCCGAAAGGCCCCGAAAAGCGCCTCACGCAATGCATTGCTCTCGCAACAGCAAGTGAGTCGGCAGGGGGGCCGGTGTGAGGCCGCGCATAGGGCCCAGATCACGTACGAGTCTCCGTAGTGGAGCCGTACCGGCGCAGATCAGTGCTGGTCGGGCGCGCGCACGGGACGAGCGGAAGCCACGCTCCACACCTTCTGATCCACTACCCGGGGTCGTACGTCACACCTTTGCCACGGGTTTTTGCTGCCGCTAAGAATTGCAGCCGTCGCCCGCCAAGCCAGGCGCAACGCCGCCGTGGCGTGCGACTCCCGCGATTCGAAGAGGTACGACTGTATGTCCCCGTCCAGCACCCCTGGTCTCAGCCGTCTCAAGAAGAACCACCAGCTCTCCCTCGCCGGCGTGGCCGCCCTCGGTGTCGCCGCCCTCTCCCTCTCCCTGGTCCCGGGCCCCGCCTCGGCCGACGCGGAGGTCAAGGAGGTGGCCGCCGCTCCGGCCGCCGCCTGGAGCGGCTACCGGAGCGCGGAGCTGCAGGCCGGCATCGCCGGGCAGAAGTCGGCGTTCGAGGTGAAGGCCGCCGCCGAGACGAAGGCGAAGGCCGAGACCGCCGCCAAGGTGAAGGCCGCCGCCGCGAAGGCGAAGGCCGCGGCCAAGGCCGAAGCCGCGACCGCCGTGCAGGTGAAGGCCGCCGCCGCCGCGAAGGCGCGCGTCACCACCCAGGCCGCCGCCAGCCGTACCGCCGTGCGCGGGCCGGTCTACGCGAACAACCTCGACGGATGGATCCGCGAGGCGCTCGACATCATGAAGAAGCACAACATCCCGGGTACCTACGAGGGCATCCACCGCAACGTCATGCGGGAGTCCAGCGGCAACCCGAACGCGATCAACGACTGGGACATCAACGCCCGCAACGGCGTCCCGTCGATCGGCCTGCTCCAGGTCATCAAGCCGACGTTCGACGCCTACCACATCCCCGGCACGAAGAAGAGCCAGTGGGACCCGGTCGCCAACATCGTCGCCGCGTGCAACTACGCGGCCGACCGGTACGGCTCCATGGACAACGTCAACAGCGCGTACTGACCCGCACCGACGTGGAAAGGGCGGCACCCCGAAGGGATGCCGCCCTTCACGCGCGCGTGGCGCCGGTCACTTGCGCATGACTTCCGGCTCGTGGCGGCGCAGCAGGCGCGCCACGAGGAAGCCGAGGACGACGGCCATGGCGAGCAGCACCGACACGTTCACGCCCCATTGGCCGACGCTGTGCTCCCACAGCGGATCCAGGTCGGTGGGGTTCTTGTGGTCCCACGGCGGCATGAGGTGCGCCAGGTCGAGGGTCGCGCCCGCGCCGGCGATGGCCCAGCGGGACGGCATGAGCCAGGCGAACTGCTCCAGGCCCGGCGAGCCGTACACCTTGAACAGGATGCCGGTGAAGACGACCTGGACGATCGCGAACATGACCAGCAGCGGCATGGTCTTCTCGGCGGTCTTCACCAGGGCCGAGATGACCAGGCCGACCATCATCGAAGTGAGGCCGAGCGCGATGACGACGACGCACAGCTCGACGGCGGGCGGCATGAGCAGGCCCTCGGCGGGCAGCTCGCGCGGGGTGAAGCCGATGGCGCAGATGATGACGCCCTGGAAGGCCGTGATGAGGCCGAGGACGATCACCTTGGACATCAGGTACGCCGAGCGGGACAGGCCGGTGGCGCGTTCCCGTTCGTAGATCACCCGTTCCTTGATCAGCTCCCGTACGGAGTTGGCTGCGCCCGAGAAGCACATGCCGACCGCGAGGATGAGCATGATCGTTCCGGCGTCGCCGTTGAACCGGGACGGCGGCGTCGGCGGGGCCAGGCCGAAGTCGGCCGGGATGACGACGGAGACCGCGCCCAGGACCGCCGGGAGGATGACCATCAGGGCGAGGAAGCCCCGGTCGGAGGCGATCACCGAGACGTACCGGCGGATCAGGGTCCACAGCTGGGCGCCCCAGCTCTGCGGCTTGGGCGGCTTGGCGGCGGACTGCACCGGCATCTGGACCGGCTGGGCGGCGACGGCGTCGATGTCCGCCGCGTACAGCTGGTAGTGCTGCGAGCCCTTCCAGCGGCCGGCCCAGTCGTAGTCGCGGTAGTTCTCGAAGGCGGAGAAGACGTCCGCCCACGTCTCGTACCCGAAGAAGTTCAGCGCCTCCTCCGGCGGGCCGAAGTAGGCCACCGAACCGCCGGGCGCCATCACCAGCAACTTGTCGCAGAGCGCCAGCTCTGCGACGGAGTGTGTGACGACGAGGACCGTGCGGCCGTCGTCGGCGAGGCCGCGCAGCAGCTGCATGACGTCGCGGTCCATGCCCGGGTCGAGGCCGGAGGTCGGCTCGTCCAGGAAGATCAGGGACGGCTTGGTCAGCAGCTCCAGGGCGACGGAGACGCGCTTGCGCTGGCCACCGGAGAGGGAGGTGACCTTCTTCTCCTTGTGGATGTCGAGCTTCAGCTCGCGCAGCACCTCGTCGATCCGGGCCTCGCGCTCGGCCGGGGCCGTGTCACCGGGGAAGCGGAGCTTCGCCGCGTACCGGAGGGCCTTCTGGACGGTCAGCTCCTTGTGGAGGATGTCGTCCTGCGGGACCAGGCCGATGCGCTGGCGCAGTTCGGCGAACTGCTTGTAGAGGCTGCGGTTGTCGTAGAGGACGTCGCCCTGGTCGGCCGGGCGGTAGCCGGTGAGCGCCTTGAGGAGCGTCGACTTGCCGGAGCCGGACGGGCCGATGACGCCGATCAACGACTTCTCGGGCACGCCGAAGGAGACGTCCTTCAGGATCTGCTTGCCGCCGTCGACGGTGACGGTGAGGTGGCGGGCCGAGAAGGAGACCTCGCCGGTGTCGACGAACTCCTCCAGGCGGTCGCCGACGATCCGGAACGTCGAGTGGCCGACGCCGACGATGTCGTTCGGGCCGATGAGGACGGTGCCCGACTTGGCGATCGGCTGGCCGTTGACGTACGTGCCGTTGTGCGAGCCGAGGTCGCGCAGTTCGAAGCGGCCGTCCGGGTGCGCGGTGAACTCGGCGTGGTGGCGCGAGACCTGGAGGTCGGAGACGACCAGTTCGTTCTCGAGCGCGCGGCCGATGCGCATGACGCGGCCCAGGGCCAACTGGTGGAAGGTGGTGGGGGCGCGTTCCCCTCCGTGCACGGGGGGCGCGGGCGCCTGGTGGGCCGCCGGGCCGCCGCCCTGCTGGTGCGGGATCTGCTGGTGTTGCTGCCAGCCGGGCTGCTCCTGGTGGTGCTGCGGCGGCTGGTACTGCTGGTGCTGCGGCTGCTGGTAGTGCTGGTGCTGCTGCGGGGCTTGTGCCGCGTGGGCCTGCTGGTCGGGCCAGGGCTGCTGTGCCTGCGGCACCGGGGCGTCGTACGCGCCGGCGGGCGCCGCGCCGGCGGGTACGGGCGCGGCGGCACCGGCGAAGTCCAGCCGCGGGCCGTCGGTGGCGTTGCCCAGGTGCACGGCGGCACCCGGTCCGATTTCCATCTGGTGGATCCGCTGGCCCTGCACATAGGTTCCGTTGGTGGAGCCGTGGTCTTCGATGACCCAACTCCGGCCCCCCCAGCTCACCGTGGCGTGCCGCCACGAGACCCGGGCGTCGTCGATCACCACGTCACCCTGCGGGTCCCGCCCGAGGGTGTACGACCTGGACGGATCGAGGGTCCAGGTCCTTCCGTTCAGTTCCAGTACGAGTTCCGGCACTCCATGCCCCACGTAGTTTTCCCCCGAGGTACCCCCGTCGCTGGGAGTCTAGGGATGGCGAACATCGAGGTGGAACTATTTCAGGCCCGGTCCCCGATCCGAAAGTCGGGCGGCGCGAAGACCGCGGGCGTCCCGGGGGAACCGCGGCCGGCCGGCCCGGCGAATGGGGCGGGCGGTCCCCTACCCGGGCATCCCGCCTCCCCGTCCCGGCGGTGGCCGCGCCGGTGGTAATCCCCGGACCCGCCTCGCATCCCTGACGCCGCCGCGTGTCCCGCCGTCCTGTCCCGGCCAGGGACCCGGGCGGACCCCGCCGCGTCCGTGCGGGGCGGGCCGGGGCCGGGCGGCGCCCCGGGGCCGTGCCGCGGCAGGGTGTCCGCTGGGCGGGATGGGGGCGGTGGGCGTGCGGCGGGCCGGATACGGTGGAGGGACCATGAGCGCATCACAGACCTCAGACGTCCCCACCCTTCTCGTGAAGATCTTCGGGAAGGACCGTCCCGGGATCACCGCCGGGCTGTTCGACACCCTTGCCGCGTTCTCCGTCGACGTCGTCGACATCGAGCAGGTCGTCACCCGCGGCCGTATCGTCCTGTGCGCGCTCGTCACCGAGCCGACCGTCAGCACGGAGGGCGAACTGCGGGCCACGGTCCACAGCTGGGCCGAGTCGCTGAAGCTCCAGGCGGAGATCATCTCCGGTACCGGCGACAACCGGCCCCGCGGTCACGGCCGTTCCCACGTGACCGTCCTCGGGAACCCGCTGACCGCGGAGACCTCGGCGGCCATAGCGGCCACGATCACCCGCACCGGCGGCAACATCGACCGCATCTTCCGGCTGGCCAAGTACCCGGTGACCGCCGTGGAGTTCGCCGTCTCCGGCGTGGAGACCGAACCGCTGCGCACCGCGCTCGCCACCGAGAGCCACGAGCGGGGCGTGGACGTGGCCGTCGTGTCGGCCGGGCTGCACCGGCGGGCGCAGCGGCTGGTGGTCATGGACGTCGACTCGACGCTGATCCAGGACGAGGTCATCGAGCTGTTCGCCGCCCACGCGGGGTGCGAGAACGAGGTCGCGGAGATCACCGCGGCGGCGATGCGCGGCGAGCTGGACTTCGAGCAGTCGCTGCACGCGCGCGTGGCGCTGCTGGAGGGGCTGGACGAGTCGGTCGTGGACAAGGTGCGCGCCGAGGTGCGGCTGACGCCCGGCGCCCGCACGCTGATCCGCACACTGAAGCGACTCGGCTACCAGGTCGGTGTGGTGTCCGGTGGGTTCACGCAGGTCACGGACGACCTGAAGGTGCGGCTCGGCCTGGACTTCGCGTCCGCCAACACGCTGGAGATCGTCGACGGCAGGCTGACCGGCCGGGTGACCGGCGAGATCGTGGACCGGGCGGGGAAGGCGCGGCTGCTGCGCCGGTTCGCGGCGGAGGCGGGCGTACCGCTCGCGCAGACCGTGGCGATCGGCGACGGCGCGAACGACCTGGACATGCTGAACACGGCCGGTCTCGGCGTGGCCTTCAACGCCAAGCCGGTGGTCCGCAGGGCGGCCGACACCGCGGTCAGCGTGCCGTTCCTGGACACCGTGCTGTACCTGCTCGGCATCACCCGCGAAGAGGTCGAGGCGGCGGACGCCGAGCCGGCCTGACCCGGTACGCGAGGACGAGCCGGGGCGACGGCGGCCCGGGCACCCGCGCGGTGCCCGGGCCGCCGTCGCCGGTCCGCCGGGCCGTGGGCACCGGGCCGTGCTGCGGGCGACCGGGCCGCGGGCGTCACATGTGGGGCGCCCAGAAGCTCACGAGCCTGCCGACACCGTGCTCCACGGACTTCCAGTCGCCGTCGAACGTGAGGACGGCGAGGGCGGAGGTCGGGAAGCCGCTGCGGTTCATCCTGGCCAGGATGTCGCCCTCGGCCTCGCCGGCGAGGGCGTCGGCGAGGGCGTGGATGCCGGGGTTGTGCCCGACGACGAGGAGGTCCCGCACCTCGTCGGGCGTCTCGTTGAGCACCGCGATCAGTTCGCCGAGGGACGCTTCGTAGAGGCGCTCGTCGTAGACGGTCCTGGGCCGCTGGGGCAGCTCGGGGACCACCAGCTTCCACGTCTCGCGGGTGCGCACGGCGGTCGAGCACAGGGTCAGGTCGGGGGTGATGCCGGCACCGGCGAGCCAACGCCCGGCGACGGGCGCGTCCTGGCGGCCGCGGTCGGCGAGCGGACGCTCGTGGTCGGAGTCCTGGGACCACTCGGCCTTCGCATGCCGGAGCAGCACGATCCTGCGAGGTGTATCGACGCTCATGTCCTCCAGCTTCGCACGAAACGCACCCCGTGGCGCAGGGTGTTGACGTCTTCGACCTGCGCGGGTGAGCGGGCGGGGCGCTAGTCCGCGACGGTGTGCCGGACCTGTTCGAGGAACCGGCCCACGGCGGGCTCGCCGTCCGTCGCGCGGGCCTGCCCCGGCCCGGCGAGGAGGAGGAACAGCGCGGCGAAGGCGGCGACGGGGAGGACGACGGCCCACCAGGGCAGCCGGGCGTCCGCACCGCCGTCGCCGGGACCGGTGCCCGTACCGCCGCCGGTGCCGCCGGCGATGGCGGCGGCGGTGGCGGCGCGGGCTGGGGTGGGTGTGCGGGCCGACATGGTCGCCTCCGTCGTCGCGGGTCCGTGGTGCGTGGCGGCTTCCACGCTACGGAGCCCCCGCGGGGCGCCCATCCGGTGTTCCACCCAGGTGACCCCGACTCCGCCCCTAAGGGGCGGAGGGGGCGGTCAGGGCGAGACGA
This sequence comes from Streptomyces tamarix, assembly GCF_032423885.1. Taxonomy (NCBI): domain Bacteria; kingdom Bacillati; phylum Actinomycetota; class Actinomycetes; order Kitasatosporales; family Streptomycetaceae; genus Streptomyces; species Streptomyces tamarix. Next base: position 15,940 of record NZ_JAWCTQ010000042.1, read on the forward strand.
TCGAGGCGAGGACTCCGATCACCACGCCGATCGCGAGCATGGCGCCGAAGACGGCGAGGAGCTTCTTCTGGCCGTTCTGGGGGTTCGGGTCGAGCACAGGCATGGTGCCAGTCTCGCACCTCACGCCTCGTCCTCGATCGTCCGGTCCCGCCCGGCCAGCACACCGGCCGCCACCTGGGGCACGATCAGGGCCGCCATCAGGGTGAGCGGGGCGGTCCAGCCGCCGCTGTGCTGGTACAGGGCGCCGACGAGGATCGGCCCGGGGACCGACAGGAGGTACCCGGCGCACTGGGCGAAGGCGGAGAGCCGTACGACGCCGGTGTCCGTCCGGGCCCGCATGCCGATCATGGTGAGGACGAGCGGGAAGGCGCAGTTCGAGATGCCGAGCAGGACCGCCCAGAGCCAGGCGCCGGCGGCCGGCGCGGCGAGCAGCCCGGCGTACCCGGCGAGCCCGGCCAGGCCGAGGGCGATCACGATCGGGCCCTGCTGCCGCATCCGGCCGGCGACGCGCGGGATGACGAAGGCGAGCGGGACGCCCATGACCATGGTGACGGCCAGCAGGACGCCGGCGGTCCCGGCGGGGACGCCCGCGTCGCGGAAGATCTGCGGGAGCCAGCCCATGGTGATGTACGCGCCGGTGGCCTGGAGGCCGAAGAAGCAGGCGAGCGCCCAGGCCGTACGGCTCCGGGCCACGCGCGGCCCGGCCGCCGGGGCGGCACCCGCGGAAGGAGCGGCGCCCGCGGAGGAGGAGGCACCCGCGGAGGGGGCGGCGTCCCCGGAGGGGGCGGGGCGGGTGGACGTGCGGTGGCCCCGTACGACCGGGATCCAGGGCAGGGCCGCGAGGACGGCCAGGATCGCCCACACGCCCAGGCCGGCGCGCCAGCCGCCGCCCAGGGCCGAGGTGAGCGGGACGGTGACGGCCGCGGCGAGGGAGGTGCCCAGGGCCAGGGCCATCGAGTACAGGCCGGTCATCGTCCCGACGCGGTCGGGGAAGTACCGCTTGACGATGACGGGCATCAGCACGTTGCTGAGGGCGATGCCCATCAGGGCGAGGGCGCTCGCGGCGAGGAAGCCCGGCGTGCCGCCGGCGAAGGGGCGGACGGCCACGCCGACGGCGATCGCCACCATGCCCGCGCAGACGACCGCGGCCCCGCCGAAGCGGCGGGCGAGGCGCGGCGCGGCGATCCCGAAGACGGCGAAGCACAGCGGCGGCACGGAGGTGAGGAGGCCCGCGACCCCGCCGCTCATGTGGAGGCCGGTGCGGACCTCCTCCAGGAGCGCGCCGAGGCTGGTGATGGCCGGGCGGAGGTTGAGGGCGGCGAGGACGAGACCGACGACGAGGAGGCGGGTGAGCCACGCGCTGGGGGGCGCCGCCGCGGTGGCCGGCACGGACCGCGCGGCCGGGCCGGTCGGGGCGGGCGGGTCGGCGGGGCGGGTGAGCGTGCGGGCGGGGCTGTGCGTCGGGGTCTGCGGCTCGTCGGGCATGCGCCCATCATAGAATCATGGGATGATTGGTTGTCCAATCATGAACGACCTTTGGCCGAACCCCTCCCGACGCCCAGACGACGCCCAGACGAGGAAGAACCATGGCGCTCAGCTCGCCCCGCCGGTCCGCGCTCTCCGACCAGGTGATCGCGCAGCTGCGGAACCAGATCACCTCCGGCGAGTGGCCGGTCGGCTCGCGCATCCCCACCGAACCGGAGCTGGTGGAGCAGTTGGGCGTCGCCCGCAACACCGTCCGCGAGGCGGTGCGGGCGCTCGCGCACAACGGCCTGCTGGACATCCGCCAGGGCTCCGGGACGTACGTCGTCGCGACGAGCGAGCTGGCCGGGGTGATGCACCGCCGCTTCGCCGACGCGGACCCCCGGCACGTCGCCGAGCTGCGCTCCACGCTGGAGTCGTCGGCGGCGCGGCTGGCCGCCCAGCGCCGCACCGAGCGGGACCTCCAGCAGATGGAGACGCTGCTCGCGCGGCGCGAGGAGGCGTGGGAGACGGGCGACGCCGACCTGTTCGTGGCGGCGGACGCGACCTTCCACCTCGCCGTGGTCGCGGCCTCGCACAACGACGTGCTGACCGAGCTGTACGCCGACCTCGGGCACCTGATGCGCGCGTGGCTCCGCGACGACGTGGGGCAGGAGCTGCGCCCGGAGCACCACATGGACCACGCGCGGCTGGTGGAGGCGATCCGCGCCGGCGACGCCGACGTGGCGGCGGAGGAGGCGGCGGGCTACCCGTTCATGTGCCTCAGGAGCCCGGGCCCGGAAGGGGATCGTGGCTGATCCAGGCGGCCCGGACCTCCTTCCAGCACCGCGCGGTCAGCTCGACGTAGGCGGTGGCCCGCACCTCGACCGGGGCGCTGTCGGCGTCGACGTCCCACCAGCGGGCGCACTCGACGTGCAGCCGTACGCGATCGGTGCGGGGATAGGGGTTGTGGCAGTACGCGGTGGCGCGGGAGCCCTCGACCTCGGTGCGGCACGACGCGCCCGCGCGCTCCCGCCGGTCGTCCGCCGCGGCGGGACCCGCCGTGGCGGCGGGGCCCGCGAGCAGGGCGGGGGCGAGAACCGACGCGGCGGTCAGAGCCGCCGCCCGGTGGTGTCGTATCGCCACGGCCACACCTCCTCCCCGGGCGCCGGGAGGCGACGCCGCCCGGCATGACCAGTGTGCCGTACACGCGCCGGGGCCGCGCGCCGATCGGGTGACGGTCACGCGGCCCCGGGGCGGGGTCGCCGGAGCGGGCGGGGTGGGTACGGAGGGTCAGGCACCCATGATGTGGACGCCGCCGTCCACGTGGACGATCTCGCCGGTGGTCTTCGGGAAGAAGTCCGACAGCAGGGCGACGACACCGCGGCCGGCCGGCTCCGGGTCCGACATGTCCCAGGCGAGCGGGGAGCGCTCGTCCCAGACCTTGGCCAGCTCGCCGAAGCCCGGGATGGACTTGGCGGCCATCGAGCCGATCGGGCCGGCGGAGATCAGGTTGCAGCGGACGTTCCGCTCGCCGAGGTCCCGCGCCAGGTAGCGGCTGGTGGCCTCCAGGGCGGCCTTGGCCGGGCCCATCCAGTCGTACTGCGGCCAGGCGAACTGCGCGTCGAAGGTCAGGCCGACCACCGAGCCGCCGTTCTCCATCAGGGGGAGGCAGGCCATGGTCAGCGACTTCAGCGAGAACGCCGAGACGTGCATCGCCGTGGCAACCGACTCGAACGGCGTGTGGAGGAAGTTGCCGCCCAGCGCGTCCTGCGGGGCGAAGCCGATGGAGTGGACGACGCCGTCCAGGCCGCCGAGCTCCCCGCGGACGACCTCCTCGACCCGGCCGAGGTGCTCGTCGTTGGTGACGTCCAGCTCGAAGACCCTGGCCGGCTTGGGCAGCTTCTTGGCGATGCGCTCGGTGAGGGTGGGGCGGGGGAACGCGGTCAGGATGACCTCGGCGCCCTGCTCCTGGGCCACCTTGGCGGTGTGGAACGCGATGGACGACTCCATCAGCACACCGGTGACGAGGATGCGCTTGCCCTCGAGAATTCCGCTCATGTGACTCAGTGACCCATGCCCAATCCGCCGTCAACCGGGATGACGGCTCCAGTGATGTACGAGGCGTCGTCCGACGCCAGGAAGCGCACCGCGGCCGCGATCTCCCCGGGCTGCGCGTAGCGGCCCAGCGGCACCTGCGCGACGATGCCCGCGCGCTGCTCGTCGGTGAGCACCTGGGTCATGTCGGTGTCGACGAAGCCGGGCGCCACGACGTTGAAGGTGATGTTGCGGGAGCCGAGCTCCCGGGCGAGCGAGCGGGCGAAGCCGACGAGGCCGGCCTTGGAGGCGGCGTAGTTGGCCTGGCCCGCCGAGCCGAGCAGCCCGACGACGGACGAGATGAGCACGACCCGGCCCTTCTTGGCACGCAGCATGCCGCGGTTGGCCCGCTTCACGACGCGGAAGGCGCCCGTCAGGTTCGTGTCGAGGACGGAGGTGAAGTCGTCCTCGGACATCCGCATGAGGAGCTGGTCCTTGGTGACGCCGGCGTTGGCGACGAGGACCTCCACGGGGCCGTGCTTCTCCTCGATCTCCTTGTAGGCGGTCTCCACCTGCTCGGAGTCGGTGATGTCGCACCGCACGGCCAGGCAGCCCCGTTCCACGAGCTCGGCGGGCGGCTCGCCGGACCGGTACGTGAACGCGACCTTGTCTCCGGCGTCGGCGAAAGCGCGGGCGATGGCGAGGCCGATGCCCCGGTTGCCTCCGGTGACGAGAACCGAGCGGCTCATCGGATCACCCTTTCGATAGCGGTCTGGTACCCGTTGAAACTATCGCCACGACCGGCCATCGACCGAATCCGCCCCCGACAGCGCCTCGGTGCCCTGACTGTCGGATCTCTACAGTCGGCGTTCCCCTGCGCCATAGTGATCGCCATAGTGGTGACGACGGACGCGACCACGTGTGAAGGGAAGGCCGCCTGTGGCCCATGACATCGATGAGGCGTTCCTCGCCCTGCCCCTGCGGGCGCTCGCGGACGCGGCGCTCGCACGGGCCAGGGCGCTCGGCGCCGAGCACGCCGACTTCCGGTTCGAGCGGGTGCGCAGCGCCTCCTGGCGACTGCGGGACGCGAGGCCGGCCGGATCGTCGGACACGACGGACCTGGGGTACGCGGTGCGGGTGGTGCACGGCGGGGCGTGGGGGTTCGCCTCGGGCGTCGACCTCTCCATGGACGCCGCCGCGAAGGTCGCCTCCCAGGCGGTGGCCATGGCGAAGCTGTCGGCGCGGGTGATCGCGGCCTCCGGGAGCGGGGAGAGGGTGGAGCTGGCGGACGAGCCGGTGCACGCGGACCGGACGTGGGTCTCCTCGTACGAGATCGACCCGTTCTCCGTGCCGGACGCCGACAAGGCCGGACTGCTGGCGGAGTGGAGCGCGCGGCTGCTGCGCGCGGAGGGCGTGGCGCACGTGGACGCGTCGCTGCTGACCGTCCACGAGAACAAGTTCTACGCGGACACGGCGGGAACGGTCACCACGCAGCAGCGAGTGCGGCTGCACCCGCAGCTGACGGCGGTCGCGGTGGACGCGACGAGCGGCGAGTTCGAGTCGATGCGGACGCTGGCGCCGCCGGCCGGGCGCGGCTGGGAGTACCTGACGGGCACCGGCTGGGACTGGGACGCGGAGCTGGAGGAGATCCCGGCGCTGCTGACCGAGAAGATGCGGGCGCCGAGCGTGGAGGCGGGGACGTACGACCTGGTCGTCGACCCGTCGAACCTGTGGCTGACGATCCACGAGTCGGTCGGGCACGCGACCGAGCTGGACCGGGCGCTGGGGTACGAGGCGGCGTACGCGGGCACGTCGTTCGCGACCTTCGACCGGCTGGGCGAGCTGCGGTACGGCTCGCCCGTGATGAACGTGACGGGCGACCGCACGGCGGAGCACGGGCTCGCGACGATCGGGTACGACGACGAGGGCGTCGAGGCGCAGTCCTGGGACCTGGTGCGGGACGGGGTGCTGGTCGGCTACCAGCTGGACCGGCGGATCGCGCGGCTGACGGGGCTGGGCCGGTCCAACGGGTGCGCGTTCGCGGATTCGCCCTCGCACGTGCCGGTGCAGCGGATGGCGAACGTGTCGCTGCTGCCGGAGCCGGGCGGGCTGTCGACGGAGGACCTGATCGGCGGCGTCGAGCGGGGCGTCTACGTGGTCGGCGACCGGTCGTGGTCGATCGACATGCAGCGGTACAACTTCCAGTTCACCGGGCAGCGGTTCTTCCGCATCGAGAACGGCCGGCTGGCGGGGCAGCTGCGGGACGTGGCGTACCAGGCGACGACGACGGACTTCTGGGGGTCGCTGGAGAAGGTCGGCGGTCCGCAGACGTACGTCCTGGGCGGCGCCTTCAACTGCGGCAAGGCCCAGCCGGGGCAGATCGCGGCGGTCTCGCACGGCTGCCCCTCCGCCCTGTTCCGGGGCGTGAACATCCTCAACACGGCGCGGGAGGCGGGTCGATGAACGGGCGGAACGAGATCTGCCGGGGGTCCGGGGGACGCCCCCCGGGCAAGCACAGTCTCCACACGGCGCGGGAGGCGGGTCGATGAACGGGCGGAACGAGATCTGCCGGGGGTCCGGGGGACGCCCCCCGGGCAAGCACAGTCTCCACACGGCGCGGGAGGCCGGTCGATGAGTCGCGTGAGCAAGCCGTACGAGATCGTGGAGCGGGCGCTGGAGCTGTCGCGCGCCGACGGGTGCGTCGTCCTCGCGGACGAGCACTCCTCCGCGAACCTGCGCTGGGCCGGAAACGCCCTGACCACCAACGGCGTCACCCGGGGGCGCACGCTCACGGTCGTCGCGACGGTCGACGGGGCCGAGGGCACGGCGTCGGGCGTGGTGTCCCGGTCGGCGGTGACCGCCGACGAGCTGGAGCCGCTGGTGCGGGCGGCGGAGGCGGCGGCGCGCGCGGCGGGCCCCGCCGAGGACGCGCAGCCGCTGGTCGCCGGGGTCCCGGAGTCGCCGGGCTTCCGGGACGCGCCGGCCGAGACGTCGTCGGAGGTGTTCGGGGAGTTCGCACCGGCGCTGGGCGAGGCCTTCGGCCGGGCCCGGGCCGGGGGGCGCGAGCTGTACGGGTTCGCCAGCCACGAGCTGACCTCCACGTACCTGGGCACGTCCACGGGGCTGCGGCTGCGGCACGACCAGCCGAACGGGACGCTGGAGCTGAACGCGAAGTCGCCGGACCGCACACGCTCGGCGTGGGCCGGGCGGGCCACGCGGGACTTCACGGACGTGGACCCGCTGGCGATGGACGAGGACCTGGCGCGGCGGCTGGGCTGGGCGCGGCGCCGGGTGGAGCTGCCGGCGGGCCGTTACGAGACGCTGCTGCCGCCGACCGCGGTGGCGGACCTGCTGGTCTACCAGCAGTGGTCGGCGACGGCCCGGGACGCGGCGGAGGGCCGGACGGTGTTCTCCCGGCCGGGCGGCGGCACCCGGGTCGGGGAGCGGCTGGCGTCGCTGCCGCTGACGCTGCGCAGCGACCCCGCGGAGCCGGGCCTGGAGTCGGCGCCGTTCGTGATCGCGCACACGTCGGGCGACGACGCGTCGGTGTTCGACAACGGGCTGCCGCTGGAGCCGGTCGACTGGATCCGGGAGGGTCGGCTGGAGCGGCTGGTCACGACCCGGCACAGCGCGGCGCTGACCCGGTCACCGGTGGCTCCGGGCCCGGGCAACCTCGTCCTGGAGGGCGGGGGCGACCGGTCGCTGGAGGAGATGGTGGCCGCGACCGGGCGGGGACTGCTGCTGACCTGCCTCTGGTACATCCGCGAGGTCGACCCGGCGACGCTGCTGCTGACCGGTCTGACCAGGGACGGCGTGTACCTGGTCGAGGGCGGCGAGGTGGTCGCCGAGGTGAACAACTTCCGGTTCAACGAGTCGCCGGTGGACCTGCTCGGACGGGTGTCCGAGGCGGGGCGGACGGAGCGGACGCTGCCGCGGGAGTGGGGCGACTGGTTCACGCGGGCCGCGATGCCGCCGCTGCGGGTGCCGGATTTCCACATGAGTTCGGTCAGCCAGGGCGTCTGACGCCCATAGACTGGCGGGACCGACCGCTATCCATCGAGGAGGCAAGAGACCCGTGACGGACATCGTCGACGAGCTCAAGTGGCGCGGGCTGTTCGCCCAGTCCACCGACGAGGAGGCCCTGCGCAAGGCTCTCGCGGACGGTCCGGTCACGTTCTATTGCGGCTTCGACCCGACCGCCCCCAGCCTGCACGTGGGACATCTGGTGCAGGTGCTCACCATGCGCCGGCTCCAGCTGGCGGGCCACCGCCCGCTGGCGCTGGTGGGCGGGGCGACGGGGCAGATCGGCGACCCCAAGCCGACCGCCGAGCGCACGCTGAACTCCCCGGAGACGGTCGCGGCGTGGGTGGAGCGGGTGCGCTCGCAGATCGAGCCGTTCCTGTCCTTCGAGGGCGACAACGCGGCCACGATGGTCAACAACCTCGACTGGACGGGCGGGATGTCCGCCATCGAGTTCCTGCGGGACGTCGGCAAGCACTTCCGGGTCAACAAGATGCTCACCAAGGACTCGGTGGCCCGGCGCCTGGAGTCCGAGCAGGGCATCAGCTACACCGAGTTCTCGTACCAGCTGCTCCAGGGCATGGACTTCCTGGAGCTGTACCGGCGGTACGGCTGCGTCCTCCAGCAGGGCGGCAGCGACCAGTGGGGCAACCTCACGGCCGGGCTCGACCTGATCCACCGCCTGGAGCCGGAGGCGGAGGCGCACGCGCTGGCGACGCCGCTGATGACGAAGGCGGACGGCACCAAGTTCGGCAAGACCGAGGGCGGCGCCGTCTGGCTGGACCCGGAGATGACCACGCCGTACGCGTTCTACCAGTTCTGGCTGAACGTGGACGACCGGGACGTCTCGCGGTACATGCGGATCCTCAGCTTCAAGAGCCGCGAGGAGCTGGAGGAGCTGGAGAAGGTCACCGAGGAGCGCCCGCAGGCCCGTACGGCGCAGCGCGCGCTGGCCGAGGAGCTGACCGCGCTGGTGCACGGCGCGGAGCAGTGCGCCGCCGTGATCGCCGCGTCGAAGGCGCTGTTCGGCCAGGGCGAGCTGGCGGAGCTGGACGAGGCGACGCTGGCGGCGGCGCTGGCGGAGCTGCCGAGGGCCGCGGTCGCGGAGCCGGGCCCGGTGGTGGACCTGTTCGCCGAGGTCGGCCTCGCACCGAGCAAGTCGGCGGCGCGGCGCACGGTGAAGGAGGGCGGCGCCTACGTGAACAACGTGAAGGTGACCGCCGAGGACGCCGAGGTGTCCGCCGGTGACCTGCTGCACGGGCGCTGGCTCGTGCTGCGCCGGGGCAAGAAGAACCTGGCGGCGGTCGAGGTCACGGCCGGCTGAGCCGGCCGGGCGCCGCGTCGAGCGGGCGGATGCCGCGTCGAGCGGGCGGATGCCGCGTCGAGCGGGCGGATGCCGCGTCGAGCGGGCGGGCGGCCCGGGAGCTTCGTGCTCCCGGGCCGCCCCCGTTCGTGTCGGTGCCCGCCGGGCCGGTCGGGCTCCTCGGGTGGGGTGCGCCGGCCGATCAGGCGCGCTGGCGATTGCCGCGCATGGCCATGTACAGCATGTCGCCGAGTCCGACGACGATCACGGCGGCGACGACCTGGAGGGCGTGCCGCCCCCAGTCGATGCCGGGGGTCGCCTCGATCCCGAACGCTCGCGCCAGGGCGTTGCCGACGATGGCGCCGATGATGCCGAAGACGGTGATCAGCCAGAGTGGGCTGTGCTGTTTGCCCGGAATGATGGCCTTGGCCAGCAGGCCCAGCACGAATCCCACGATAATCGCCCACAACCAGCCCATGGCTGCCTCCTCGGAACGGATCGACGTGAGCAGTCCCTGACAGTTTCGACCCATAGCGCGTACGGCGCATGTCGGAGGTGTTCGTACGTCATTCGCATGAGGGATACGGACGGGGCCGGGGGCGGCGCCGGCGGAGAGCGGGCGTACCGTGGAAGGAGGTCCGGTCCGGGGAGCGACCGGCGCGCACGGTCGGTGGTGGAACGCGATGCGGAAGCACGGCGGCGCCCAGGTCTTCACGATCACGGGTGCCCGGCAGGGACTGGCGGACGACGTCCGCGGCCGGCAGCGGCGGTACGTGATCTCGATGTCGGTCCGCACGCTGTCGGTGATCGCGGCGGCGTCACTGTGGAACGTCGAGCGGCATGTGGCGATCGTGGCGCTGGTGCTCGGCGCCGTCCTGCCGTACGTCGCGGTGGTGATCGCGAACGCCGGGCGGGAGACGGCGCCGAAGCTGCCGTCCACGTTCGTGTCGGTGCCCCCGGTGGCGCACCCGGTGCTGGAGGCGCCGAATCCCCAGGCGGAAGGCGCTGCGGAAGGCGCGGCGGAAGCCGCCGGGGAGCGGCCGGGGGACGCGGGGCCCGGGCGGGGATGAGCCCGGCGGCGGCGCGGGGCCGTGCCGGCGGTGCGCAAAGCTCAAGAAAAGCTCAGATCAATAGTGAAGTTCCGGTGCACCTCACCGGGTTGTGCGTGACATACTGCGTAGGCGCTCCGCATCCCCCGTCGGAGCGACGGACCGACGCCGGGCAGCTCCCCCCGTGGCTGCCCGGCGTCGCCTTTGTCCGTACAGGGCCGTTGGGACATGTGCTGTGAGCGACGAGAACCACCCGATCTGTTCCGCCAAGGGCTGCCGGGCCTCCGCCGTGTGGGTGCTGGCGTGGAACAACCCGAAGCTGCACGCTCCCGAGCGCCGCAAGACGTGGCTGGCGTGCGAGGAGCACCGGGAGCACCTGTCGCAGTTCCTCGGCGTGCGCGGGTTCCTGAAGGACGTCGTGACGCTGGCCGAATGGGAGGCGCCGTCGGGGCCGGGGTCAGCCGCCGATCGCTGACATCGGGCGGTCGGGCTGGAGGAACTCCGGGTCGTCCAGGCCGGAACCGGCCTTCTTGCCCCACATGGCCTGCCGCCAGATGCGGGCGATCTCCCCGTCCGGCGCGCCGGAGCGCAGCGCGGCGCGCAGGTCGGTCTCCTCGCGGGCGAAGAGGCAGGTGCGGACCTGGCCGTCGGCGGTGAGACGGGTGCGGTCGCAGGCGCGGCAGAACGGGCGGGTGACGGAGGCGATCACGCCGACGCGGTGCGGTCCGCCGTCGACGATCCACCGCTCGGCGGGCGCGGAGCCGCGCTCCTCGCCGGCTTCCGGGGTGAGCGTGAAACGGGTCCGCAGGGAGGCGAGGATGTCCCCGGCGGTGATCATGCCGTCGCGCTTCCAGCCGTGCTGGGCGTCGAGGGGCATCTGCTCGATGAACCGCAGCTCGTAGTCGTGGGCGACGGCCCAGGCAAGCAGGTCGGGGGCCTCGTCGTCGTTGAGTCCCGGCATCAGCACCGTGTTGACCTTGACGGGGGTGAGGCCGGCGTCGCGGGCGGCGGCCAGGCCGTCCAGGACGTCGTGGTGGCGGTCGCGGCGGGTGAGGGCCTTGAAGACGTCGGGGCGCAGCGTGTCCAGGGAGACGTTGACGCGGTCGAGGCCGGCGGCCTTGAGGGCGGTGGCGGTGCGCTTGAGGCCGATGCCGTTGGTGGTCAGCGACATCCTGGGGCGGGGCTCCAGGGCGGCGCACCGCTCGACGATGCCGACCAGGCCGGGGCGCAGCAGGGGCTCGCCGCCGGTGAAGCGGACCTCGGTGACGCCGAGGTCGGTGACGGCGATCCGGATGAGGCGGACGATCTCGTCGTCCGTGAGGAGGTCCGGCTTGGCCAGCCACTGCAGTCCCTCCTCGGGCATGCAGTACGTGCAACGCAGGTTGCACCGGTCCGTGAGCGAGACCCGAAGGTCGGTGGCCACACGGCCGTAGGTGTCGATGAGCACGGTGGACGCCCTCCCGTTCGACCGGCTGTTCCCCCCGGTCCTCCTTTGAGCCTACGCGACCTCGCGCTCCCCCTCACGGGCCGTTTGCCCCAGGAAGCGGCGGGGCCGTGTCGTAGGGTCCTACGACACGGCCGCCGGCGGTGGCTCGGGGTGCGCGGTTCAGTGCGCTCCGACACCGGTGAGGGACTTGACCTCCAGCTCGGCGTACTTGCCCTTGTCGGGCCGCTCCTTCGACAGGAGGGAGCCGAGCCAGCCGAGCAGGAAGCCCAGCGGGATGGAGATGAGGCCGGGGTTCTCCAGCGGGAACCAGGCGAAGTCGACGTCCGGGAACATCGAGCTGGCCTTGCCGGAGACGACCGGGGAGAACAGGACGAGGAGGACGGAGGCGGTCAGGCCGCCGTAGATCGACCACAGGGCGCCCTGGGTGGTGAAGCGCTTCCAGAACAGGCTGTAGAGGATCGTCGGCAGGTTGGCGGAGGCGGCGACCGCGAACGCGAGGGCGACGAGTCCGGCGACGTTGAGGTCGCGGGCGAGCGCGCCGAGCGCGATGGAGACGACGCCGATGAAGACGGTCGCCCAGCGGGCGGCGCGGACCTCCTCCTGCTCGGTCGCCTGGCCCCTGCGGATGACGTTGGCGTAGATGTCGTGCGCGAACGACGAGGACGAGGCGAGGGTGAGCCCGGCGACGACGGCGAGGATCGTCGCGAAGGCCACCGCCGAGATCACGGCGAGCAGGATCGCGCCGCCCGCGGAGTCCGCCCCGCCGATGTGCAGGGCGAGCAGCGGGGCGGCGGTGTTGCCGGCCTTGTTCGACGCGGTGATCTCGGCCGGGCCGACGATGGCGGCGGCGCCGAAGCCGAGCGCGATCGTCATCAGGTAGAAGGCGCCGATGATGCCGATGGCCCAGTTGACGGACTTGCGGGCGGCCTTGGCGGTGGGCACGGTGTAGAAGCGGATGAGGATGTGCGGCAGTCCGGCGGTGCCGAGGACCAGGGCGATGCCGAGCGAGATGAAGTCCAGCTTCGAGGTGGCGGTGGCGCCGTACTTGAGGCCGGGCTCCAGGAAGGCGGCGCCCTTGCCGCTGTTCTCGGCGGCCTTGCCGAGCAGCTCGGAGATGTTGAAGCCGTACTTCAGCAGCACCAGGAAGGTGATGAGCAGGGTGCCCGCGATGAGCAGGACGGCCTTGACCATCTGCACCCACGTGGTGCCCTTCATCCCGCCGATGGTCACGTAGACGATCATCAGTACGCCGACCAGTGCCACGATGGCGATCTTGCCGGTGTCGCTGGTGATGCCCAGCAGCAGCGAGACGAGGACGCCGGCGCCGGCCATCTGCGCCAGCAGGTAGAAGATCGACACGACGATGGTGGACGTGCCGGCGGCGGTGCGGACGGGCCGCTGGCGCATCCGGTACGCGAGGACGTCGCCCATCGTGAAGCGGCCGGAGTTGCGCAGCGGCTCGGCGACGAGCAGCAGGGCGACCAGCCAGGCGACGAGGAAGCCGATGGAGTAGAGGAAGCCGTCGTAGCCGAAGAGGGCGATGGCGCCGGCGATGCCGAGGAACGACGCGGCGGACATGTAGTCGCCGGAGATGGCGAGGCCGTTCTGGAAGCCGGTGAACTGCCGGCCGCCGGCGTAGAAGTCGGCGGCGCTCTTGGTCTGCCGGCCGGCCCACACGGTGATGAAGAGGGTCGCGACGACGAAGCAGGCGAAGAGGGTGATGATCAGCGGGCGGTGCTCGCTCGCGGCTCCGGCGGCGGCGAGGGTGAGGGTGCTCATGCGTCGGCCTCCGGGCGCAGTTCGTTCTCCATGCGGGTCTTGATGGCCTCGGCCTTGGGGTCGAGTTTCACGGCCGCGTGCCGCGCGTAGAACCAGGCGATGAGGAACGTCGTCACGAACTGGGCGATGCCCAGCACGAGCGCCACGTTGATGTTCCCGACCACCTTGGTGCCCATGAGGCCGCCCGCGTAGTTGGAGAGCAGCACGTAGAGCAGGTACCAGGCGATGAAGGCGACGGTGAGCGGGAAGGCGAAGGAGCGGTACGTACGGCGCAGTTCGCCGAACTCCTCGCTCTCCTGGGTCCGGAGGAACGCCTCCGTCGGGGGCTGGACGGGAGCGGTGTCCGCGCCCTCTCGGGGCGGTGGTGCTTCGGTGGCCACGGGAACTCCTCGCTGCGCGGGTGCGGTGGACAGGGGCGGGGTCACCTCACGGGTGCCGGGGAGCCGTTCGGGCTCCCTCCCCTGACAACGTCACGGAGTGCGACACGACGCGGTTCACCCCGCGTCTTCTTTCCGCCTGTTTTCTTCACCGAACTCATTGCTGGCCGGGGACGGTCGGCGGTAGCTTCGCTCGTCATGTACCCGCCCAGCCGGTGTGCGGGCGGATGTCACGGATGATGTGGAGAACCCATGGCTCATCTGGGAACCAGGCGCGGGCGCGCACTCGTTCTGCCCGTCGGCCTGGCGCTCACGGCCTCGCTCGGCTTCCTGCCGGCCGGTGCCGCCTCGGCCTCACCGGCCGAGGGCGTTCCGGCCGCCGTCACCTCGGACGGCCCGAACCTCTCGTACGTGGTGAACACGGAGGGCGGTCACCACACCGCCAAGGCGAAGAAGGCGATAGCCGCGGCCGGCGGCACGGTGGTGGCCTCGTACGACGCGATCGGCGTCATCGTGGCGCACTCCCGGAACCCGGCGTTCGCACAGACCGTCCGCGCCGTCAGGGGCGTGCAGTCGGCGGGCGCGACGCGCACCGCGCCGCTGACGCCGGTCGCCACCACGGAGACCGGCGAGGCCTCCGAGCCGCTCTCCGCGGCCGCGGCGCGCGCGTCCGCCGCCGCGGCGGACGCCGGCCAGGACCCGCTGGAGCCGATGCAGTGGAGCCTGCCCGCCATCAAGGCGGACAAGGCGCACGCCATCAGCCTCGGCAGCGGGAAGGTCACCGTCGCGGTGATCGACACGGGGGTCGACGACACCCACCCGGACCTGGCGCCCAACTTCGACCGCGCCGCGTCCGCGAACTGCGTGACCGGCAGGCCCGACACGACCGAGGGCTCCTGGCGCCCCGCGCCGGGCGAGAGCGACCACGGCACCCACGTCGCCGGGACGATCGCCGCCGCGAAGAACGGCGTCGGCGTCACCGGCGTCGCGCCGGGCGTGAAGGTCTCCGGCATCAAGGTGTCGAACCCGGACGGGTTCTTCTACACCGAGGCCGTCGTCTGCGCCTTCATGTGGGCGGCCGAGCGCGGCGTCGAGGTGACCAACAACAGCTACTACGTCGACCCGTGGCTGTACAACTGCAAGAACGACCCGGACCAGGGCGCCCTCGTCGAGGCGCTGCAGCGCGCCACGCGGTACTCGGAGCGCAAGGGCGCGGTCCACGTCGCCTCGGCCGGCAACTCGTCCCACGACCTGGCGTCCGACGCGATCACGGACTCCACGAGCCCGAACGACACGACGCCGGCCGACCGCGTCGTCGACCCGGGCGAGTGCCCCGACATCCCGGCGATGCTTCCCGGCGTCGTCACCGTCTCGTCGACCGGCGCCAAGGACCTGAAGGCGTCGTACTCGAACTACGGCCTGGGGGTCGTCGACATCGCCGCCCCGGGCGGCGACCGGACCGAGTACCAGAGGCCGCAGGCCCCCGCCGAGAACGGCCGGATCCTGTCGACCACGGTCAACGGCGGCTACAACTACAAGGCCGGCACGTCCATGGCCGCCCCGCACGCCGCGGGCGTCGCGGCGCTGATCAAGTCGAAGCACCCCCGCGCCACCCCCGCGGTGGTGAAGGCGCTGATGGCCGCGCAGGCCGACGACCGGGAGTGCGCGAACCCGTACGACATCAACGGCGACGGCACGGTCGACGCGGTGTGCGAGGGCGGGAAGCGTCACAACGGCTTCTACGGCGCCGGCCTGATCGACGCGCTGGACGCGGTGCGCTGGTGACGCGGGCCTGATCGGGCCCGGCCCGATCTGATCTGTTCTGGTCTGAACCGGTCCGACCTGGTCCGACCTGGCCGGGGAGGGGCCCGGGCGTGCGAACCGCGCCCGGGCCCTTTCCCGTCTGGAACCGTCCAGGGCCGTCCAGAGCCGACCAGGACCTTCCCAGGAAATGGCACTCAGCGCCATGATCGAGGGATGAACAGGACAATCACTCAGGCGTGGGCGGCACTCGGTGCCGATCAGGGGGCGCTGGAACGGGTGTCGTACACCCGCGTACCGGGTGTGCTGCCCGCACGCCTGCCGGTGCTGGAGGCGGCGCGCGCCGCCGTCGCGGTGTGCGCGCTGGCAGCCGCAGAGCTCGCCGCCGACCTCCGCGGGGGGCCGCTGCCGCGGGTGCGGGTGGACGACCGCGCGGTGGCGACGGCCTTCCGCAGCGAGCGGTTCGTACGGCTGGACGGGCGGGCGTGGGACGGGTTCGCGCCGCTGTCCCGGTTCTGGCGCACGGCCGACGGGTGGGTGCGCGTCCACGCCAACTACCCGCACCACCAGGGCCGGTTGCTGACCGCGCTGGGGTTGCCGGCCGGCGCCCGTACCGAGGCGGTGGCAAAGGCCCTGGCGGGGCGGCGCGCGGCGGAGGTGGAGGACACCGTCCACGGGGCCGGCGGCCTGGCCGTCGCCGTGCGGGACGCCGCCGCGTGGGCCGCCCTGGAGCAGGGCGCCCTGGTGGCGGAGCGGCCACTGCTGGCGCTGGAGCGGCGGGACGGGGCGCCCGGGCCGGTGCGGCGGGCGGCCGGGGCCGGCGCGGCGTCGCCGTGCGCCGGGGTGCGGGTGCTGGACCTGACGCGGGTGTTGGCCGGGCCGGTCGCCACGCGGACGCTGGCGCTGCTGGGCGCGGACGTGCTGCGGGTGGACGCGCCGGGGCTGCCGGAGAGCCCGCAGGCCCACGACGACACGGGCCTCGGCAAGCGGTCGACCCTCCTGGACCTGGGGCGGAGCGCGGACCGGCGGGTCTTCGACGAGTTGCTGGCGGCGGCCGACGTGGTGGTGACCGGCTACCGGCCGGGCGCGCTGGACCGGTTCGGGCTCGCCCCCGGGGCGCTGGCCGAGCGCCGCCCCGGCCTGGTGGTCGCGCGGTTGTCGGCGTGGGGCGCGTACGGGCCCTGGGGCGGACGGCGCGGCTTCGACAGCCTGGTCCAGGCGGCGACGGGGATCGCCCTGCGGGAGGGCGACAGGGGGTCGCCGGGGGTGCTCCCGGCGCAGGCCCTCGACCACGGCACGGGCTACCTGGTGGCCGCCGCGGTGCTGCGCGCCCTGACGGAGCGGCGGCGGGACGGCGGGACCTGGCTGGTGGAAGCGTCGCTGGCGCAGACCGCACACTGGCTGGCGCACGGTACGGATCCCGAGTCGTCCCCGCCCGGGGAGCCGCCGGCCGGGCGGGGACCCGCCGGGGAGCCGTACGAGCCCGGGCCCTGGCTGCGGGAGCGGGACGCCCCCGCGGGCCGGCTGCGCCACGCCCTCTCCCCCGTCAGCTACGAGGGCGGCCCCGCCGACTGGGCACGGCCGCCGGGCCGGTGGGGAGCGGACGCGCCGCGTTGGACGGCGTGAGGACCCCCGTGACCAGGAGGTACTGGGCCGCCCCGTAGGTGAGCATGATCCAGAAGTCGGGTACGGGCGGCTGCGGCCACGCGGCGACGCCGGCCGCGATGAGCGTGTCGGACAGCAGGAACAGCGCGCCGCCCGCCCCCGCGGCCGGGCCGAGGCCGCTCGCGCGGTACGCCGTCGCGGTCAGCAGCAGCGCGTACCCGGCGACCGGGACCCGCAGGCCGGCGGGGAGACCGGGCCACAGCAGGGCGACGACGGCGACGAGGACCGCGGCGTAGCAGGCGCCGAGCGCCGGGGACGTACGGACCCGGCCGAACAGCAGCAGGTAGCAGACGTGCCCGGCGGCGAAGGAGCCCATCCCGGCGAGGAACGCCCCCTCGCCGTCGGACAGCAGGCACACGTCGCCGCCCCAGCCGAGGAGGAGGGCGGCGAGCAGGGTCCGCGGCGCGCCGCGCACGGCCGCGTACGCCGCGAGGAGCGGCATCAGCAGCGGCTTGGCGACCAGGTGCCCCGTGCCGGAGCCGGCGAGCAGGGCGAGGAGGTCGGCGGTGAGGGCCGCGGCGAACGCCGCCCCCAGGAGCCCGGCCGGGCGCCCGCGGCTCACGCGGCGCGCTCCCGCGGGGCGGCGGGGCCGGCCCCGGACGGCGGGGGTGCGGGCTCCCAGCCGGGCCCCCGGAAGACCCGGCCCGCGCGCTCCCGCCAGGACCGGGCGGCGCGCAGGTCGCGGGCGATGGCGGCGTACTCGTGGGTGGCGACGCGCAGCGGGTTGTACGTGTCGATGTTCTTGGTGAGGCCGTAGACGGGCCGTTCGGCCTCGGCCGCGAAGGACCCGAACAGCCGGTCCCAGAGGATGAGGATGCCGCCGAAGTTCCGGTCGAGGTAGCCGCCCTGGGAGGCGTGGTGCACCCGGTGGTGGGAGGGGGTGTTGAAGACGTACTCGACGGGCCGGGGCAGCCTGCCGATCCGCTCGGTGTGCACCCAGAACTGGTACACGAGGTTGACGGAGTAGCAGAAGAAGACCGCGGCGGGGGGCACTCCGCAGGCGACCATCGGCAGGAAGAACGGCCAGACGGTGAGCGAGGTCCACGGCTGGCGCAGCGCGGTCGTGAGGTTGAACCTACGGCTGGAGTGGTGGACGACGTGGCAGGCCCACAGGACGCGGACGACGTGGTGGCCGCGGTGGGACCAGTAGTAGAGGAAGTCCTGCGCGAGCAGCATCAGCGGGAGCGTCCACCAGACCACGGGAACCCGGGCCGGGGTGATCTCGTGGACGGCGGTGAACAGCGCCAGGGCCGGCACCTTCCACAGCAGGTCGAAGACGACGCTGCCGAGGCCCATGCCGACGCTGGTGGCGGAGTCCTTGGCCTCGTACCCGGCGGCGCCCTCGTCGGGGCGCAGCCGGTAACTCACCGCCTCCAGGGCGGTGAGCAGGACGAAGGCGGGTATCGACCACAGCACGGCGTCGGGCAGGTTCGGCGACATGCGAGCACGGTAGGACCGGGCGCCGGACCGGGGCCAGAGGTCGTTACCGACAAGTATGCGAGACGGTCCGTCAACAGGCCCCGGCGGGCCCTCGGCGGCGTACGCGGTCGTGCGCCCCCGCGGCGGCACCGCTAGACCCCGGCCGCGCCCAGCAGCGAGCCCGCCGCGTACGTCACGGCCATGGCCACCGCTCCCCCGCCCACCACCCGCACCACCGCCGGGCGGACGGGCGCCGCGCCGAGGCGGGCGCTCGACCAGCCGGTCAGCGTGAGCGCGGCGAGGACCGACACGACGGTGACCCACAGCCGGGCGGGGGCGGGCGGGCAGACGATGGCGAGCAGCGGCAGCAGCGCGCCGACCGTGAAGGCGAGGAAGCTCGCGGCGGCGGCGTGCCACGGGTTCGTCAGGTCGTCAGGGTCGATGCCCAGCTCCACGCGCGCGTGGGCGCGCAGCGCGTCACGTTCCGTCAGTTGTTCGGCGGCCTCGCGCGCGACGTCCCGGGACAGCCCGCGCTCGGCGAGCAGGTCGGTCAGCTCGTCGAGTTCGGCCTCCGGCTGTTCCCGCAGCTCCCGCCGCTCCACCGCCAGGGCCGCCTTCTCCGAGTCGCGCTGCGTGGACACGGACACGTACTCGCCGACCGCCATCGACATGGACCCGGCGAGCAGCCCGGCCAGCCCTGCGGTCAGGAGGGCGGAGCGCTCGCCGGTGGCGCCCGCGACGCCCACGACGAGCCCGGCGGTGGACACGATCCCGTCGTTCGCCCCGAGGACGGCGGCGCGCAGCCAGTTGAGCCGCGCCCCCAGGCCGTCCGCGTGCGCCTCCCGCGCCGTCGGTTCCGTCACGACGCCGAGCGTCTCATCCGCGCGCGGGCCCGTCGGGAAACGGCACGCTGGCCGACGCGTGGCACGGCCGTACGCGAACCGGGCGCCCGCCCCGCCTCGGCTGCCCGCCCCGCCGCTCGGGCGCCCGCCCCGCCGCTCCGCCGCCCGCCCCGCCGCTCGGGTGTCCGGACCGGCCACGCACCCCGTGCGCCCCGTGCGTCCCGCGCACCCCGCATGCCCCTCGCATCCCCTGCGACCCACGCGCTCCGCGCGTCCCGTGCGGGAGGGCGGGCTCCGCGCGCCCGGGGCCGGGGGTGTCGGTGGCGGGCTCTATCCTCAGTAACCATGCTCGACGACCGTACGACAGCAGCAGCGTGGCCACCCGCCTACCCGCAGGGGTACGCGGTCGTCGACGTGGAGACCACCGGGCTCTCCGCGCACGACCGGATAGTGTCCGCCGCCGTCTACCGGCTCGACGCGCGCGGCGAGGTGGAGGACCACTGGTACACGCTGGTCAACCCGGAGCGCGACCCGGGGCCGGTATGGATCCACGGGCTGACGAGCGACGTGCTGGAGGGCGCGCCGCTCTTCGCCGACGTGGCCGCCGCGTTCTCGGAGCGGCTCGACGGCCGGGTCCTGGTCGCGCACAACGCGTACTTCGACTGGACGATGATCGCCCGCGAGTACGCCCGCGCGGAGCGCACCGCGCCGGTGCGGCAGCGGCTGTGCACCATGGCGCTGGCGAAGGAGCTGGCGCTGCCGCTGCCCAACATGAAGCTGGAGTCGCTCGCCGCCCACTTCGGCGTCCGCCAGCGGCAGGCCCACCACGCGCTGGACGACGCGCGGGTGCTGGCGGAGGCGTTCCGACCGAGCCTGCGCGCGGCGGCCGAGCGCGGCGTGCGGCTGCCGCTGCTGGAGTGCCGCCCGCTCGTCGAGTGGTCGGCGCCGCCCACCGCGGGGACGCCTCGGATCGGCCGTCAGGCCGCGTACGGGTCCGGCGGCTGGCGCCCGGCGCGGAAGCGTCCGGCGTGCCCATACCCCAACCCCGGGCGGTACGAGTCGGACAAACCGCTCAAGCAGGGCATGCGGGTGGCGTTCTCGGGCGACACGTCCGTCGAGCGCGAGCTGCTGGAGGACCGGGCCGTGGAGGCGGGGCTGCACGTGGCGACCAGCGTCTCGCGGCTGACCAGCCTGCTGGTCACCAACGACCCGGACGCGGGCACGTCGAAGGTCCTCAAGGCGAAGTCGTTCGGCACGCCCGTCGTCGACGAGGCCGCCTTCACCCATCTCCTCCGGGACGTCGCCCCGGCCGACGGCTGAGCCGCGGAGGTCGTCCGGTCGAACGGGTGACGGCCGGGCGCGCCGCCCTCCGTTCCGACCGCCGCCCGCGCACCCTGTGGCGCATGGCACGTTGTGAGGTCTGCGGGAACGAGTACGGCATGTCCTTCGAGGTGCACGCGCAGGGCGCCGTGCACGTCTTCGACTGTTTCGCCTGCGCCATCCACCGCATGGCGCCCATCTGCGAGCACTGCCGCGTCCAGATCATCGGGCAGGGCGTCGAGGCGGACGGCCGCTGGTACTGCGGCGCGCACTGCGCCCGCGCGGAGGGCAAGGTGGGAATCGTCGACAGGGTGTGACCCGGGGACGGGACCCGGCGGCGGCGGAGGTACGGTCGTGGGGTGTACCGCTTCCTGTTGTCCCGGCAGTGGGTGATCCTCACCCTCGTCGCCCTCGTCCTGATCCCGGTGATGGTCGAGCTGGGTTTCTGGCAGTTCCACCGGCACGAGCGCCGGGTCGCCCAGAACGCCCTGATCGCGGACAACCTGAAGGCGGAACCGGTCCCCGTGACCGAGCTCACCTCGCCCGGGCACACGGTCCCGCGCGCCGACTACTGGCGCCGCGCGACCGCGACCGGCACGTTCGACACGGCCCACGAGGTCGTCGTCCGCCGCCGCACCAACGCCGACGACCGGGTCGGCATGCACGTCCTGACCCCGCTCGTCCTCGACGACGGGCGGGCCGTCCTCGTCAACCGCGGCTGGGTCCCCGCCGCCTCGGACCAGAGGGCGTACCCGGACGTGCCGCCCGCCCCGAGGGGCAGGGTCACGGTGGTCGGCCGGCTCATGGCCGACCAGACGACCGGCAGCAGCGGCATCAAGGACCTGCGGGGCCTGCCGCCGCGCCAGGTCATGCTCATCAACAGTCGGCAGCAGGCCGAGCGGCTGGACCGGCAGGTGCTCGGCGGCTACCTGGAGCTGACGGAGCCCGCCCCGACCGGGGGCTCCCCCGAGCCGATCCCGGACCCGGACCACGACTCCATCGGCGCCCACATGGCGTACGCCGTTCAGTGGTGGCTGTTCGCCGCGGGCGTCCCCGTGGGGTGGGTCGTCCTGGTCCGCCGGGAGCGCCGCGACCGGGCGGCGGCCGAGGGGGGCGGTTCCGCGGAGGCGGAGGGCGCGCCGGCCGCGCGGGAGCCCGCGGGCGCCTGACCCCGCGCCCCTGTGACACGGCCCACACGGCGCGGTACGCCGCCGCAGGTCACGCGCCCCGCGGGGCGGGCTGACTGATTGGCGCTTCTCCGCCGTGGGAACACGCCAGGACGTGACCCAACACATCGAGGACTATGCCCTCATCGGCGATCTGCAGACCGCCGCTCTGGTGGGCAGGGACGGTTCGATCGACTGGCTCTGCCTGCCCCGCTTCGACTCCGGTGCCTGCTTCGCCGCGCTCCTGGGCGACGAGAACAACGGCCACTGGCGGATCGCGCCCGCCGGTGCCCGGACCTGCACCCGGCGGAGCTACGTGGGCGATTCCCTGGTCCTGGAGTCCGTGTGGGAGACCCGCACCGGCACCGTGCGCGTCGTCGACTTCATGCCGCACCGCGACCGCGCGCCCGACGTGATGCGGATCGTGGAGGGCGTGGCCGGCCGGGTCGAGGTGTCGTCCGTGCTGCGCCTGCGCTTCGACTACGGGTCGGTCGTGCCGTGGATGCGGCGCTCCGACGGCCACCGGGTCGCCGTCGCCGGCCCCGACTCCGTCTGGCTGCGCAGCGAACCGGAGGTGAAGACCTGGGGCCAGCAGTACAGCACCTGCTCGTCGTTCACGGTCGGCCCCGGCGAGAAGGTCGCGTTCTGCCTCACCTGGCACCCCTCCCACGAACCGCGCCCGCCGCTCGTCGACCCGTACGAGGCGTTGGAGCACACCCTGGAGGACTGGAAGTCCTGGTCGGCGCGGTGCACGTACGAGGGGCCGTACCGGGAGGCGGTGATGCGCTCGCTGATCACGCTGAAGGCCCTCACGTACGCGCCGACCGGCGGGATCGTCGCCGCCGCGACCACGTCCCTGCCGGAGGAGCTGGGCGGCGTACGGAACTGGGACTACCGCTACTGCTGGCTGCGCGACTCGACGCTGACCCTGCGGGCGCTGCTGTCGGCCGGGTACGTGGAGGAGGCCGCCGCCTGGCGGGACTGGCTGCTGCGGGCCGTCGCGGGCAACCCGGCGGACCTCCAGATCATGTACGGCCTGGGGGGCGAGCGGCGGCTCCCCGAGACCGAGGTGCCGTGGCTGCGCGGCTACGGCGGGGCGCGCCCGGTCCGGATCGGCAACGCCGCCGTGAAGCAGCTCCAGCTCGACGTGTACGGCGAGGTGATGGACTCGCTGGAGCTGGCGCGCGAGGTGGGGATGGCGCCGCAGCGGCAGGCGTGGGCGCTGCAGCTGAGCCTGCTGGGGTTCCTGGAGTCGACGTGGCGCCAGCCGGACGAGGGGCTGTGGGAGGTGCGCGGGCCGCGCCGGCACTTCGTGCACTCGAAGGTCATGGCGTGGGTGGCGGCCGACCGGGCGGTGCGCACGCTGGAGCAGGACCCGTCCCTGCCGGGGGACGTGGCGCGGTGGCGGGCGATGCGCGACGAGGTGCACCGGGAGGTGTGCGAGCGGGGCTACGACCCGGTGCGCAACACGTTCACCCAGGCGTACGGGTCGGCGGAGCTGGACGCGGCGACGCTGATGATCCCGCGGGTCGGCTTCCTCCCGCCGGACGACCCGCGGGTGGTCGGCACGGTGGAGGCGGTGCGGGCGGAGCTGGGGCACCACGGCTTCATCCGCCGGTACGGCACCGACGGGATCGCGGTGGACGGGCTGCCCGGCGGGGAGGGGACGTTCCTCGCCTGCTCGTTCTGGATGGCGGACGCGCTGCGCATGATGGGCCGCGTGCAGGAGGCGCGGGAGCTGTTCGAACGGCTGCTGGAGCTGCGCAACGACGTGGGGCTGCTGGCGGAGGAGTACGACCCGGTGGCACGGCGGCAGCTGGGCAACTTCCCGCAGGCGTTCAGCCACGTCGGGCTGGTGGCGACGGCCCTCGCGCTGGCGCCGGACGACCCGGCAGGATAGGCGCATGGATCTCGGACTGAAAGACCGTGTGTACGTCGTGACGGGCGCGTCCCGCGGCCTCGGCCACGCGGCGGCGAAGGCCCTGGTGGCGGAGGGCGCGAAGGTCGTCCTGTCGTCGCGCGAAGCGAAGGCCGTCGAGGACGCCGCCACCGCGCTCGGCCCCGGCGCGGTGGGAGTCGCCGCGGACAACGCCGATCCGGCCGCGGCGGACCGGCTGATCGCCACCGCGCGGTCGCACTTCGGCGGGCTGGACGGCGTGCTGGTCAGCGTCGGCGGGCCGGCGCCCGGCTGGGCCGCCGACAACACCGACGAGCAGTGGCGGGCCGCGTTCGACTCGGTGTTCATGGGCGCCGTGCGGCTGGCCCGCGCCGCGGCGGCCGTGCTGAAGGAGGGCGGGGTCATCGGCTTCGTGCTGTCCGCCTCGGTGCACGAGCCGATCCCCGGGCTGACCATCTCCAACGGCCTGCGCCCCGGTCTGGCGGGGTTCGCCAAGTCCCTCGCGGACGAGCTGGGGCCGCGCGGCATCCGCGTCGTGGGCCTGCTGCCGTCGCGCATCGACACGGACCGGGTGCGGGAGCTGGACGCCCTGTCGGGTGACGCCGCGGCCGCGCGGGCGGCCAACGAGGCGCGGATCCCGCTGCGCCGCTACGGCACGCCGGAGGAGTTCGGCACGACGGCGGCGTTCCTGCTCTCCCCCGCCGCCTCGTACCTGACGGGTGTGATGCTCCCGGTCGACGGGGGCGCCCGCCGCGGCTTCTGAGCCCGGCCCCGTCCCTGCCCCGGGCCACGGGTTGCCCGAGGGCGGGGACGGGCCGGGACGTGGGCGGGCGGGGGCGGGGCGTGGGCGGACGGCTCAGTCGGAGAGGCCCGCGAGGTCGCGGAGGCGGCGGGCCTGGGCGGCGCGCTCGGCGGCGCGCTGCTCCTCGTACGTACGCCCGGTCGCGCCGCGCAGCAGCGCCTTGGTCTCGACGACGGCGTCGCGCGGCGCGGCGAGCAGGGCGGCGGCCAGGTCCCGCACGGCCGCGTCCAGCTCGCCGGCGGGCACCACGAGGTTGGCCAGGCCGATGCGCTCGGCCTCGTCGGCGTGGACGAACCGGCCCGTGGCGCAGATCTCCAGCGCGCGGGCGTAGCCGACCGCGGCGACGAGCGGCTGCGTCCCGGCCAGGTCGGGCACCAGGCCCAGGCTGGTCTCGCGCATCGCGAACTGCACGTCCTGCGCGACGACCCGCAGGTCGCAGGCGAGGGCGAGCTGGAAGCCGGCACCGATCGCGTGGCCCTGGACGGCCGCGACCGACACGATGTCGTTGCGGCGCCACCAGGTGAACGCCTCCTGGTACTCGGCGATGGTCGCGTCCAGGTCCTCGTCGGAACCGCGCGCCATGTCGAGGAACGACGGCTCCCCGTCGAACCCCTCCGGGGTGAACGCCTGCCGGTCGAGACCGGCGGAGAACGACACGCCCTCCGCGCGCAGCACCACGACCCGCACGCTGCCGGGCAGCGCTCGCCCGGCCTCGGTGAGGGCCCGCCACAGGGCGGGCGACTGGGCGTTGCGCTTCGCCGGGTTGGCGAGGGTCACCGTGGCGACGCCGTCCTCGACGGCGAGACGCACGCCGTCCTTGTCGAGCACGACGAGGGCAGGGTCGATCGAGGTCATGGGACGCCTCCGGATCCGGTGCAGCGATCGGTCGGCGCAGCCGGAACAGCTGCGCCGACCGACAAATTACTGCACGGTAACCATCCGGTCGACCGCCTGACCGTGGCGAACCACGGCCGACGACGGCCGGACGGCACTGCCGGAACCGCCGGGACGCCTCACGACCCGCGCACGGCGATCAGGCCGACGTGGCCTTCTTGCCCCGCGTCGCTCCACCGCGTCCGCGCAACACGACTCCGGACTCGGTGAGCATCCGGTGGACGAATCCGTAGGACCGGCCGGTCTCCTCGGCCAGGGCCCGGATGCTCACGCCGGCGTCGTACTTCTTCTTCAGGTCTGCCGCGAGCTTCTCGCGCGCGGCGCCGGTCACCCGGCTGCCCTTCTTCAGAGTCTCGGCCACCCGTGCCTCCTCATGGGAAGTGCGCTCTGGACTTCTCATGATCACCCCTCCGGGGCCACATGGCCAGCCATTCGACGAGGTCTGTGGCCGCGGGTTTCGCCGTCCGGCGACCGCGCCGCGCGCGGAAATCCCGGACGCGGCGCGCGCCCGACGACGAAGTACCAGGTCAGCGGCGCACCGTAAAGAAATGCGCGGGGCGGCGCCGGTGCCGGAAAATCTGCCGGATGCCACGCCGCGGTATGAGATCCCCTCACTCAGATGAAGGAGCGCGACTAGGCTGAATGATCCATACGGGAATGATCAGGCGAGGGACACGAGGTCCGCGTAGTCCGCTCCCCACAGGTCCTCGACCCCGTCCGGGAGGAGGATGATCCGCTCCGGCTGGAGGGCTTCGACGGCGCCCTCGTCGTGGGTGACCAGGACGACCGCGCCCTTGTAGGTGCGCAGCGCGCCGAGGATCTCCTCGCGGCTGGCCGGGTCGAGGTTGTTCGTCGGCTCGTCGAGGAGCAGCACGTTCGCCGAGGAGACGACGAGGGTGGCCAGGGCGAGGCGGGTCTTCTCGCCGCCGGAGAGGACGCCGGCCGGCTTGTCGACGTCGTCGCCGGAGAAGAGGAACGAGCCGAGGACCTTGCGGACCTCGACCAGGTCCAGGTCGGGCGCGGCCGAGCGCATGTTCTCCAGGACCGTGCGCTCCGGGTCGAGCGTCTCGTGTTCCTGCGCGTAGTAGCCGAGCTTCAGGCCGTGGCCCGGCGTGACCTGGCCCGTGTCGGGCTTCTCGACGCCGGCGAGCAGCCGCAGCAGGGTCGTCTTGCCGGCGCCGTTGAGGCCGAGGATGACGACGCGGGAGCCCTTGTCGATGGCCAGGCTGACGTCGGTGAAGATCTCCAGCGAACCGTACGACTTGGACAGCCCCTCCGCCGTGAGCGGGGTCTTGCCGCAGGGCGCGGGCTCGGGGAAGCGCAGCTTGGCGACCTTGTCGGACTGGCGCGTCTCCTCCAGGCCGGACAGCAGCTTCTCGGCGCGGCGGGCCATGTTCTGCGCGGCGACCGTCTTGGTGGCCTTGGCGCGCATCTTGTCGGCCTGGGCGTTGAGCGCGGCGGCCTTCTTCTCGGCGTTCTGCCGCTCGCGGCGGCGGCGCTTCTCGTCGTCCTCGCGCTGGCGCTGGTAGAGCTTCCAGCCCATGTTGTAGATGTCGATCACGGACCGGTTGGCGTCCAGGTAGAAGACCTTGTTGACGACGGTCTCGACGAGGTCGACGTCGTGGGAGATGACGACGAAGCCGCCGCGGTACGTCTTGAGGTAGTCGCGCAGCCAGGTGATCGAGTCGGCGTCGAGGTGGTTGGTCGGCTCGTCCAGGAGCAGCGTGTCGGCGTCCGAGAAGAGGATCCGCGCCAGCTCGATGCGGCGGCGCTGGCCGCCGGAGAGCGTGTGCAGCGGCTGGCCGAGCACCCGGTCGGGCAGGCCCAGGGCGGCGGCGATGGTGGACGCCTCGGCCTCGGCGGCGTACCCGCCCTTGGTCAGGAACTCGGTCTCCTGGCGCTCGTACTGCCTGAGGGCCTTCTCGCGGGTGGAGCCCTTGCCGGTGGCGATGCGCTCCTCGTTCAGCCGCATCTTGCGGATCAGCTCGTCCAGGCCGCGGGCGGAGAGGATCCGGTCGCGGGCCAGCACGTCGAGGTCGCCGGTGCGCGGGTCCTGCGGGAGGTAGCCGACCTGGCCGGAGCGGGTGATGGTGCCGGCGGTGGGGACGCCCTCGCCGGCGAGGCACTTGGTGAGGGTGGTCTTGCCGGCGCCGTTGCGGCCGACGAGGCCGATGCGGTCGCCCTTGGCGATGCGGAACGAGGCGGACTCGATGAGGACGCGTGCGCCGGCGCGCAGCTCAAGGCCGGTGGCGGTGATCACGGACAGACTCCAGGGCGGGGGGACGGTGGGTGGACGGCGGCTGCGGTGACGTCGACACCGTCTAATGCACAGGGAGAATGGCCATACGGGCCAGTCTAACGGGCGCATGCAACTGCTTTTCCGGGGCGCGGGGGCCCGGCGGCGGGGCCCCGCGCCCTCGGGGCGCGCGGAAGGCCCGGCCGCCTGCCGGGCGGCCGGGCGGCGCGGGGCGCCGGGGCGGCCTCCGGGACCTCGGGGCGCACGCCCCCGGCGCACCGGGCCGGGGGCGTCAGGCGCTGCCCGTGTGGACCTGGAACGCGGCGCGGCGGACCGCCTTGGCGAGGGCCGGGTCGGGGTGCGCCGCGGCCAGGGCGACCAGCACCTGCACCGTGCGGGGGTGGCCGGCCTCGCGGACCTCGTCGAGCAGCGCGGGGACGGTGCCCTGCACGGCGGACTCCAGGTGCCGTACGAGGAGGTCGCTCTCGCCGTGGTCGACGAGGGCCGCGGCGGTGTCCACCCAGAGCCAGGTCGCCTCCTCGCGGGTGAGGACGTCCGGCGCCTCGTCGGGGTCGGCGCCCTCGTGCTCGGCGAGCCAGAGCAGGGCGTACGGGCGCAGTGACGGTTCACCGGCGGCGGCGCGCACCTCGGCCTCGGCGGCGGCGCCCACCACGCGGAGGGCCTCGAAGGCCAGCCCGCGCAGGAGGGCGTCGTCGCCGCGGGCGACGGTGAGCAGTTCGGCGACGGCCCTGCCGACGGGCCGGGCGGCGAGCCAGGCGCGGTACTCGGCGCGGGCCGGGCCGGGGGTGAGCCGGACGCAGCCGCGCAGCATGTCCTCCGCGGACTGCTCGATGTGTCCGGCGGGGCTCTGGGCGGCGACGCAGATCTGCTCCAGCTTGACCCACACCGCCCAGTTGCCGAGCGGGGTGAGCGTCGCCTGGCCGCCGCCGAGGGTCAGGGCGCCGACGGAGGCGAGACCCTCCAGCGCCCAGTCGAGCAGGCCGGGCAGGGCGTCCGGGTCGGGGGCCGCGTCCGTGCCCTCCCGCCGCCCGTCGCGCGCCGGGGCGCCGGCCGGGCCCCCCGGCTCCGGCCGCGTTCCCGCCTCGGCGGCGTACGGCACCTCGCAGCGCTGCTCGCGCAGCTCGGCGACGCGCTGCCGGACCAGGTCGAGCAGGGCCGGTACGGGCACGGGGCCGGCGGAGAGCTGGAGGAGGGAGAGGACCTGCGGGACGGCCTCCACGACCTCGGCGACCGCGGCGGGTTCGGCGTCCTGCGGGGCGGGATGGGCGAGCGACCAGGCGTCGAGGAGCGCGACCCAGCCGCGCAGCGCGGCGGAGTCGTCGCGGTCCCAGGCGCGCAGCCGCCAGCCGGGGCGGACCGTGTCGCCGTGGATCTCGACGAGTCCGGCGAGCCGGGCGCGGTCCCAGGCCGTGCCGATCTGCTCCCGCGTCAGGCCGAGCGCGGCGGCGGCCCGTTCGCGGGCCGGTCCGGGGGTGGTGACGGGGCCGCGGTCGACGGCGGCCCAGCGGGCGACGCGCACGGCGTCGGCCAGGACCCGCCGGGCCTGGCGGGCCAGCTCCGCCCGCGGTGGCGTGCCCTCCGGCGGGCGCGGGGCCGGTCGCGTCCGCCGGTCGGCCACCGCCCGCCGGGCGGTCGTCGCCAGCGACCGGGGCCGGACGAGTCGGAGTCTGGAGTTGCGCGCCAGTTGCTCATCGGGCTTTCGAGACGTCACGGGGGGCAGTCTTCCCGCTGACGGCCCGAAAGCCCAAACGGAAGGGGGGCGTCGGCTCAGAGGAGCGGGGTGAGGAAGCGGCGCAGGGCCTCCTCGTACCGCTCGGGACCGGCGTTCCACATGGCGGCGTGCGGCGCGTGGCGGATCGCGCGGAGGGTGACGAGGCCGGGGTGGCGGGCGGCGAAGGCGCGGGTCGCCGCCCAGGGGGCGACGGTGTCGTCGGGGCCGTGGAAGACCAGCGCGGGCACCTTCGGCATGTCGGGGCCGGCGGCCCGGCCGAGGTCATCGCCGTCCAGTCCGGCCCTGCCCTGTGCCGCCCGGACGGCGAGGGGGAGCAGGGCGGAGGGGACGTGGTGGGCGGCGGCCAGGGCGCGGAGGGTGGCCTGCCAGTCGAGGACCGGCGAGTCGAGGACGAGGCCGGCGATCCGGTCGCGCAGGCGGCCGTGCGCGGCGGTGCGCAGGGCCATGGTGGCGCCGGTCGACCAGCCGTACAGGATGACGGCTTCGGCTCCGTGGTGGACGGCGTGGCGGACGGCCGCGTCGAGGTCGCGCCACTCGGACTCCCCGAGGTGGCCGAGGCCGTCGGCGGGGCGGGGGGCGCCCGGGTCGCCGCGGTAGGCGAGGTTCAGGACGGGGAAGCGCAGCCCGCCGTTGAGGAAGCCCAGCACGTTCAGCGGGTGCTCGCGGGTGGCGCCCAGGCCGTGCGCGGTGATCACCCATGTGGTGCGGACGCCCGGGACGTACCAGGCGGGCAGGGGGCCCAGCTCGCCGGCCACCTCGACGTCCTCGTACGGGAGGCCGAGCGCGGAGGCGGGGGTGCCGGTGTGGAGCTTCGGGGTGAGGCGGACGCGGGTGCCGGGTTCGAGGGTGCCGTGGTCGACGCGTTCGAGGCGGCGCACGACGGCGTCGGGGGCGTGCGGCACGTCGCCGAGGACGGGGCCGACGACCGCGTGGACGCCGGGGCCCTCCAGCCCGTACGCGCCGGGACGGAGGGAGGGCAGGGCGCGGGTGAGGGTGACCCGGCCGGGGCCGGTGGCGTGCACGGTGAGCCGGGGCTCGCCGGGCAGGGGCCGCCCCGGGCGCGGCCTGAGCGCCACGCCGCTGGCGTACCGGCCGGCCGCCACGGCGGCCGTCCCGGCACCGATCACTGTGGCGGCGGCCACCGCCGCGCCTGTCGGGGAACGCACCCGTCCAGTGTCCGCACACCGGCCGGGCCGTGCCAGTGGGCGACGGCCACCGGGTGACGGGCCGGGCGGGGCGACGCGGACGGCGGGGGCGGGGCTCTGGGTGGCGGGTGGCCGGGGTGGGGCCGGGTGGCTGAGGCCGGGGGCCGGAGGTCAGTCGGGGCGGCCGAGGCGGGGCGGGGCGGGGCGGCGGCCACCGGGTGACGGGCCGGGCGGAGCGGACGCAAAGCGGCGGGCGGCTCGGGGGCCGGGCGGCCGGGACGGGGCGGGGCCGGGTGGCTGAGGCCGGGGGCCGGGGGTCGGGTGGGTCAGTCGGGGCGGCCGTAGCCGCGGAGCTTCTCGGTGGCCTCGGCCAACTGGGCCGGGGTGAGGAGCGCCGGGGTGCGGGTGGGGTGGCTGTCGGCGGCGAGCCAGACCCGGCACATCCACTCCAGCTGGGCGGTGCGGTCGTACGCCTGGTCGAGCGTCGCGCCGTAGGCGACCGTGCCGTGGTTGCGCAGGAGGCAGGCGGTGCGCCCGGTCAGGGCGGCGAGCATGTGGTCGGCCAGCTCCCGCGTGCCGTACAGGGCGTACGGGGCGACGCGGACGGGCCCGCCGAGGGCGCCGGCCACGTAGTGGATCGGCGGCAGCTCGTCGACGAGGGTCGACACGGCGGTGGCGTGCACGGCGTGGGTGTGGACGACCGCCCCGGCGTCGGTGGACCGGTACACGGCCAGGTGCAGCGGCAGCTCGCTGGTCGGCGGCAGCGTGCCGCGGACCCGCCGCCCGTCCAGGTCGACGGCGACGACGTCGTCCCCGGTCAGTCGGGAGTACGGCACGCCGCTCGGGGTGACGAGCAGCAGGTCCCCGACCCGTACGGAGACGTTCCCCGAGGTGCCGACGACCAGCCCGTCGGCCGCGGTCCTGCGCGCCGTGGCGACCAGGGCGTCCCACGCCTCCTCGACCGCCGCCCCGGCCGCCCCGCCGAGAGCCTCCCCGACCGCCCCGCCGGGGGCCTTCCCGTCCGCCCCGCCGTCCTTCGCCATGCGGTGGATCATGCCAGCGGGCGGACCGGCCCGGAAGTGACGAGCATCTCGGTCCGACCCGGTTCCGGTGTCCCGAAGCGCGTGATTCCGGGGCCGGGGCGCAACCGGAATCCCGGCTCACAGGTCGGGACACCACGCGGCCCGGCCCAGTTCACCTTCCGTTCACTCAGGTTGCCTACGTTCAGCGGGCCACTGACGTCGAACGATTGCCTGGGTAAATGGAACACATCACGCTGCTGCTCGCCATTGTGGTCGTGACAGCTCTCGTGTTCGATTTCACAAACGGTTTCCATGACACCGCCAACGCGATGGCCACGACCATCTCGACCGGCGCGATGAAGCCCAAGGCGGCGGTGGCCATGTCGGCCGTGCTGAACCTGGTGGGCGCGTTCCTCTCCGTGGAGGTCGCCAAGACGATCTCCAAAGGTCTCGTCGACGAGACGGGCATCCAACCGGAGGTCATCCTCGCCGCCCTCGTCGGCGCGATCCTCTGGAACCTCCTGACCTGGCTGGTCGGCCTGCCGTCCAGCTCCTCCCACGCCCTCATGGGCGGCCTGATCGGCGCGACCGTCGCGTCCATCGGCGTCAGCGGCGTCAACGGCGGCGTCGTCCTCACCAAGGTCCTGATCCCGGCCGTCGCCGCCCCGGTGGTCGCCGGCGTCGCCTCGATGGTCGCCGCCCGCCTCACGTACAAGGTCGGCGCGAACATCGACGAGAAGACCGGCCGCAAGGGCTACAAGGCCGGCCAGATCGCCTCCGCCGGCCTGGTCTCCCTCGCCCACGGCACCAACGACGCGCAGAAGACCATGGGCATCATCACCCTCGCCCTGGTCGCCGGCGGTGCCCTCGCCCCCGGCTCCAACCCGCCCGTGTGGGTCATCGTCTCCGCCGGCCTGGCCATCGCGCTCGGCACCTACCTGGGCGGCTGGCGCATCATCCGCACCATGGGCAAGGGCCTCACGGACCTCCAGCCGCAGCAGGGCTTCGCCGCCCAGACCGGCGCCGCGACCGTGATCCTGGCCTCCTCCCACCTGGGCTTCTCGCTCTCCACCACCCACGTCTGCTCCGGCGCCGTGATGGGCGCGGGCCTCGGCCGCAAGGGCGGTGTGGTCCGCTGGTCCACCGCCACCCGGATGTTCGTCGCCTGGGGCCTGACCCTGCCGGCCGCCGGCCTGGTCGCCGCGCTCGCCGAGCTCGTCGCCCGCCAGGGCGACTGGGGCGTCGCGGTCGTCGCGGCCTTCCTCGTCGGCTCCTCCGCCGCCATCTGGCTCATCTCGCGCCGCCAGGTCGTCGACCACACCAACGTCAACGAGGACGAGGACGAGAACGGCACCGGGGTCTCCGGTGGCGCCGAGCCCGCCGGGGTCGTCACCACCGCCATCGCGGCCGTCATCCCGCCGCCCACCGGCACCGTCGCCGCCGACCCGGCGGACGACGCCCTCAAGACCACCATCCCGGCCCCGGCCGCCGCGACCGGCGCGGCGCCCACGGCCGCGGTGTAAGGAAAGAACGGCATCGCTATGGACATCGACTGGGCAGCCCTCGGCTCCGTCTTCGGCGTGGGCCTCGTCTCCACCGTCGCAATCGTCGGCCTGTTCGCCCTCGGCCTGGTGGGCCTCTCCCGGCAGGAGCGGGCCTCCGTCCAGGGGGGTTCCGCCGCCCTGGCCCGCACCGGCGCGTACGCCTGCTTCGCGCTGTGCGCCGCGGCCGTCGCGTACGGGATCTACCTGATCGTGGCCTGAGCAGGGCCGAAGCATCCGGCTGGGCCGGTCGTACCCCCGCGGTACGGCCGGCCCAGCCGTCGTCGTACGGCCCACCGCCGGCCGTCCCCAGGCCGTCCCCGGACTGTCCTCAGGCCGTCCCCGGGCCGTCCCGCGGCCGGCCTGTGGGGCTCGGCACACCGCTCCGCCGCAGGTCAAGGGTGAGTTGACGGGCCTTCGCGGGCCGTGGTGGACTGCCCAGGCCATATCCGGCGGCAGGAGAGGAAGCCCGGTGCGAATCCGGCGCGGTCCCGCCACTGTCACCGGGCTCCGCGCGACACGCCGTCGCGGGGCGCCCGGGAGCCAGGAACTCTCACCGCCGGTCACGTCGAGCCAGGGCGCGGACCCTGAGTGAGGACATTGCGCATGCCCGGCTGCGTTCCTTCCCGTACGTCGAGAACCCCGAGCCCCGGCTCGCGGGCCCGTGGCCGATCCGGCGCACCGGGCTGCTGAGCCGATGCGGGACGATCGAGTCTTCGCGTACGGCGCCACCGCCGGGCTCCTCGGCGACCTGCTCTTCGCGGACCCCCGCCGCGGCCACCCCGTCGCCGCCTTCGGGCGGGCCGCGGGTGCCGTCGAACGCGCGCTGTGGCACGACCACCGCGGCTGGGGCGCGCTCCACACCGCCGTGTGCGCCGGAGGCGCCACCGCGGCCGCCGCGCTCGCCGCACGGGCCGTGCGGGGGCGGGGCGCCGCGTCCGTCGCGCTGACCGCCGCCACCGTGTGGGCCGTCGTCGGCGGGACGTCGCTGGGTCGGGAGGCACGGGCGATCGGCGGCGCGTTGGCCGCCGGCGACGTGGAGGCGGCCCGCGAGCGGCTGCCGCACCTGTGCGGGCGCGACCCGCAGGCCCTGGACGGGCCGGGCATCGCGCGGGCCGTGGTGGAGTCCGTCGCCGAGAACACCTCCGACGCGGTGGTCGGCGCCCTCGTGTGGGGGGCGCTCGGCGGCGTGCCGGGCCTGGTGGCCTTCCGGGCGGTCAACACGCTGGACGCGATGGTCGGCCACCGGTCGCCGCGCCACCGCCGGTTCGGCTGGGCGTCGGCACGGCTCGACGACGTCGCCGGCGCGCCCGGGGCCCGGCTGACGGCCGCGCTCGCCGTCGTCGCGGGCGGTGACCCGCGCGGGGCCGTACGGGCCTGGCGGGCGGACGCGCGCCGGCACCCGTCGCCCAACGCGGGCCCCGTCGAGGCGTCGTTCGCGGGGGCCCTGGGCGTACGGCTCGGCGGCACCCTCTCGTACGGGGGGCGGGTCGAGCACCGGCCGGTCCTCAACGGCGGGGGGCGGGCCGTCGAGGTGGCGGACATCGAACGGGCGGT
The DNA here is from genome assembly GCF_032423885.1 of Streptomyces tamarix. Classification (NCBI taxonomy): domain Bacteria; kingdom Bacillati; phylum Actinomycetota; class Actinomycetes; order Kitasatosporales; family Streptomycetaceae; genus Streptomyces; species Streptomyces tamarix. The sequence goes on from NZ_JAWCTQ010000042.1 coordinate 50,433, forward strand.
GCGGCTGTCGCGCCGCGTCGGCGGGCTGGCACTGGCCGTCTGCGCGGGCGGGCGGCTGCTGTACGGGGCGTGGAAGCGGAGGGGCGTGTGAGCGGGGGACTGCTGGTCGCGGGGACGACGTCCGACGCGGGCAAGAGCGTGGTGACGGCCGGGATCTGCCGCTGGCTGGTCCGACAGGGCGTGAAGGTCGCGCCGTTCAAGGGGCAGAACATGTCCCTCAACTCGTTCGTGACGCGCGAGGGCGCCGAGATCGGGCGGGCGCAGGCGATGCAGGCGCAGGCCGCCCGCGTCGAGCCCACCGCGCTGATGAACCCGGTGCTGCTGAAGCCGGGCGGCGACCGGTCCAGCCAGGTCGTGCTGATGGGCAGGCCGGTCGGGGAACTGAGCGCGCGCGGCTACCACGGCGGGCGGCAGCAGGCGCTGTTCGGCACGGTCGTGGAGTGCCTGGAGGAGCTGCGCGCCACGCACGACGCGGTGATCTGCGAGGGCGCGGGCAGCCCCGCCGAGATCAACCTGCGCCGCAACGACATCGTCAACATGGGCATCGCGCGGGCCGCGGGCCTCCCCGTCGTCGTGGTCGGCGACATCGACCGGGGCGGGGTGTTCGCCCAGTTCTTCGGGACGACGGCGCTACTCGCGCCCGAGGACCAGGCGCTCGTCGCCGGGTACCTGGTGAACAAGTTCCGCGGCGACGTGACGCTGCTGGAACCGGGCCTCGACATGCTCTACGACCTGACGGGCCGCCGGACGTTCGGCGTGCTGCCGTACGCCCACGGGCTCGGCATCGACGAGGAGGACGGCCTGCGGGTGTCGCTGCGGGGCGCCGTCCGCGAGTCGGTGGTGGCGCCGCCGGTCGGCGAGGACGTGCTGCGGGTCGCGGTGTGCGCCGTACCGCTGATGTCGAACTTCACGGACGTGGACGCGCTGGCCGCCGAGCCGGGGGTCGTCGTCCGGTTCGTGGACCGGCCCGAGGAGCTGGCCGACGCGGACCTGGTGGTCGTGCCGGGCACGCGCGGCACGGTGCGGGCGCTGGCGTGGCTGCGGGAGCGCGGCCTGGCCGGCGCGCTGGCCCGGCGGGCCGCCGAGGGGCGGCCGGTGCTGGGCGTCTGCGGCGGCTTCCAGGTGCTGGGCGAGCACATCGAGGACGACGTGGAGTCCCGGGCGGGCTCCGTCGGGGCGCTGGGGCTGCTGCCGGTGCGGGTGCGGTTCGCGCCCGAGAAGACCCTCGCCCGGCCGGTGGGCGAGGCGCTGGGCGAGCGGGTGGAGGGGTACGAGATCCACCACGGCGTCGCGGACGTGCGGGGCGGCGAGCCCTTCCTGGACGGCTGCCGCGTGGGGGCCGTGTGGGGGACGCACTGGCACGGGTCGCTGGAGAGCGACGGCTTCCGGCGGGCGTTCCTGCGGGAGGTCGCCGCGGCGGCCGGGCGGCGCTTCGTCCCGGCGCCCGACACGTCGTTCGGCGCGCTGCGGGAGGAGCAGTTGGACCGGCTCGGGGACCTGATCGAGGAGCACACGGACACGGACGCCCTGTGGAAGCTCATCGAGAACGGCCCGCCGGGCGGGCTGCCGTTCGTCCCGCCGGGGGCGCCGTGAGCTCCCCGGCGCGGCCGTCCCCCCTCGTGCGGGGAGCGCGCCGGGACTCCGCCCGGTACCGGGCCGGCGGCGGGCCCGCCCCCGCGTGCACGGGGACCACGGCCCCGCGCCGCGCATCGCCGCCGCGACCCGCCGACCACCCCCGCGTGCGCGGGGACGACCCCGCCGCGGTGGCCCGACACGGCGGCGCAGACCCTTCCGACCGCAGCAGTTCCCTCGAAAGGGGCATCGACTAATGGCCTCGGTTCCCTACCCGTTCACCGCCGTCGTCGGCATGGACGACATGCGGCTGAGCCTGCTGCTCAACGCCGTCGCGCCGACCATCGGCGGAGTGCTCGTCCGGGGTGAGAAGGGCACCGCCAAGTCCACGCTGGTGCGTTCCCTCGCCGCGCTGCTGCCCTCCATGGACGTCGTCGCGGGCTGCCGCTTCTCGTGCGAGCCCGGGGCGCCCGACCCGGAGTGCCCCGACGGGCCGCACGGGACCGCGCCGGGCGTCTCGCGCCCGACACGCCTGGTGGAGCTGCCCGTCGGCGCGTCCGAGGACCGGCTCGTCGGGGCCCTGGACATCGAACGGGCCCTGTCCGAGGGCGTGAAGGCGTTCGAGCCGGGGCTGCTGGCGCAGGCGCACCGGGGGATCCTGTACGTCGACGAGGTCAACCTGCTGCACGACCACCTCGTCGACCTCCTGCTGGACGCCGCCGCCATGGGCGCCTCCCACGTGGAGCGCGAAGGCGTCTCCGTGCGGCACGCCGCCCGGTTCCTGCTCGTCGGGACGATGAACCCCGAGGAGGGCGAGCTGCGTCCGCAGCTGCTGGACCGGTTCGGGCTGACCGTGGAGGTCGCCGCGTCGCGGGACCCGGAGCAGCGGGTCGAGGTGGTGCGGCGGCGCCTCGCGTACGACGACGACCCGGCCGGCTTCGCGGCGCGCTGGGCCGGTGAGGAGGCCGCGCTGCGGGAGCGGATCGAGGCCGCGCGGGCGCTGCTGCCGAAGGTGCGGCTCGGGGACGACGCACTGCGACAGATCGCGGCGACGTGCGCGGCGTTCGAGGTGGACGGCATGCGCGCGGACATCGTGATGGCGCGGACCGCGACGGCGCTCGCCGCGTGGGCCGGGCGCACGGACGTGACGGTCGAGGACGTGCGGCAGGCCGCGCTGCTGGCGCTGCCGCACCGGCGGCGGCGGTCGCCCTTCGACGCGCCGGGCCTCGACGAGGACAAACTGGACGAGACGCTGGAGGAGTTCGGCGGGGACGACGAGCCCGACCCGGACCCGCGGGGCCCCGAGGGCGGCCCGGACGGGGACGGCGGTGACGGCGGTGACGGCGGCCCGGACGGCGGCGGCCCCGGTGGCGGCGGGGGCGTTCCGCCGCAGGCGCAGGGGCCCGGTCCGCAGACCGGCGCGCCGGAGCCGTCCGGGGAGCGGCCGGAGGCGGCCCCCTCCCCCGGCGCAGGCCCGGCCCCCGCTCCGGCGCGCGAGCAGGCACCGGTCGCGGCGGCCGAGCCGTTCCGCACGAAGGCGCTGACCGTCCCCGGGGTCGGCGACGGCGCCGCCGGGCGCCGCTCCCGGGCGCGCACCGAGCACGGCCGCACCACCGGGGCGCGCCGTCCCCGGGGCGCCCTGACGAAGCTGCACCTGGCGGCCACCGTGCAGGCGGCGGCCCCGCACCAGCGGGCCCGCGGCCGGTCGGGTCCCGGGTTCGTCGTCCACCGCGACGACCTGCGCCAGGCGGTGCGGGAGGGACGCGAGGGGAACCTGGTGCTGTTCGTGGTGGACGCCTCGGGGTCGATGGCGGCCCGGCAGCGCATGGGCGCGGTGAAGGGCGCCGTGCTGTCGCTGCTCCTCGACGCGTACCAGCGGCGCGACAAGGTGGGCCTGGTGACGTTCCGGGGGCGGGACGCGGAGCTGGTGCTGCCGCCCACGTCGTCGGTGGACGCGGCGGCCGTCCGGCTGGAGCGGCTGCCGACCGGTGGCCGGACGCCGCTGGCGGCGGGGCTGCTGAAGGCGCACGACGTGCTGCGGGTGGAGCGGCTGCGCGACCCGGCGCGGCGCCCGCTGCTCGTCGTGGTGACGGACGGGCGGGCGACCGGGGGTCCGGAGCCGCTGCGGCTGGCCGCGCGGGCGGCGGGGCTGCACGCGGCGGAGGGGACGGCGTCGGTCGTCGTGGACTGCGAGGCCGGGCCCGTACGGCTCGGCCTGGCCGCGGGGCTCGCGCGGGACCTGGGCGGTAGTGCCGTGACGCTGGACGAACTGCGCGGGGACGCGATCGCCGGGCTGGTCAAGGATGTTCGTACTACGAGGAGGGCAGCATAGTGCCGCAGGGACAGCCGACCGTCGTCCCGGACGACGGTCTCACCACCCGCCAGCGCCGCAACCGCCCGCTGGTGATGGTCCACACGGGGGTGGGCAAGGGCAAGTCGACCGCCGCGTTCGGGATGGCGCTGCGCGCCTGGAACCAGGGCTGGCCGATCGGGGTGTTCCAGTTCGTCAAGTCGGCGAAGTGGAAGGTCGGCGAGGAGAACGCGCTCAAGGCGCTCGGCGCGACCGGCGAGGGCGGCGCGGTCGCCTGGCACAAGATGGGCGAGGGCTGGTCGTGGATCCAGCGCGACCCGAAGGACGGCGAGCAGTCCAACGAGGAGAAGGCGCGGGAGGGCTGGGAGCAGGTCAAGCGCGACCTGGCCGCGGAGACGTACCGGTTCTACGTGCTCGACGAGTTCGCCTACCCGCTGCACTGGGGCTGGATCGACACTGCCGAGGTGATCGAGGTGCTGCGCGACCGGCCCGGGCAGCAGCACGTCGTGATCACCGGCCGCAACGCGCCGCAGGAGCTGGTGGACTTCGCCGACCTGGTCACCGACATGTCCAAGGTGAAGCACCCGATGGACGCCGGTCAGAAGGGCCAGCGGGGCATCGAGTGGTAGCACGTCTCGTCATCGCCGCGCCGTCCTCCGGCGCGGGCAAGACCACGGTCGCGACGGGGCTGATGGCCGCGTTCGCCGGCCGTGGTCTGGCGGTGTCGCCGCACAAGGTGGGCCCCGACTACATCGATCCGGGCTACCACGCGCTGGCGACGGGCCGCCCCGGACGGAACCTCGACGCGTTCATGTGCGGTACGGAGCTGGTGGCGCCGCTGTTCGCGCACGGCGCGCGCGGCTGCGACCTGGCCGTCGTCGAGGGCGTGATGGGGCTGTACGACGGCGCCGCCGACCAGGGCGAGCTGGCGTCGACGGCGCAGGTGGCGAAGTTGCTGCGGGCGCCGGTGGTGCTGGTCGTGGACGCCTCGTCGCAGTCGCGGTCGGTGGCGGCGCTGGTGCACGGGTTCGCGTCGTGGGACCCGGGGGTGCGGATCGGCGGGGTGATCCTCAACAAGGTCGCCACGGACCGGCACGAGCACCTGCTGCGGGAGGCGCTGGGCGAGTCGGGCGTGCCCGTGTTGGGCGTGCTGCGGCGGGCGCCGGCCGTGTCGACGCCGTCGCGGCACCTGGGCCTGGTGCCGGTGGCGGAGCGGCGGGCGCAGGCCGTGGACGCCGTGCGGGCGCAGGCGGAGCAGGTGCGGGAGGGGTGCGACCTGGACGCGCTGCTGGCGCTGGCCCGTTCGGCGCCGCCGCTGCACGCGGAGCCCTGGTCGCCCACGGCGGCGCTGGCGCGGTCGGACGCCGGGGGGCCGGCGGCCGGTGCGCGGCCGGTGGTGGCGGTCGCCGGCGGGGCGGCGTTCACGTTCTCGTACGCGGAGCACGCCGAGTTGCTGGCGGCGGCGGGCGCCGAGGTGGTGCCGTTCGACCCGCTGCGGGACGAGAAGCTGCCGGAGGGGACGCGCGGCCTGGTGGTCGGCGGCGGCTTCCCGGAGGTGTACGGGCCGGAGCTGTCCGCGAACGAGTCCCTGCGGGACGCGGTGGCCGCGCTGGCGCGGTCGGGCGCCCCGGTCGCGGCGGAGTGCGCGGGCCTGCTGTACCTGGCGCGTTCGCTGGACGGGCGGCCGATGTGCGGGGTGCTGGACGCGGACGCGCGGATGTCGGAGCGGCTGACGCTGGGGTACCGGGACGCGGTCGCGGTGAGCGACAGCCCGGTGGCGGCGGCCGGGACGCGGCTGCGGGGCCACGAGTTCCACCGCACGGTGATCGAGCCGGGCGCCGGGGAGGTCCCCGCGTGGGGGCTGCGGCAGCCGGAGCGGCGCGTGGAGGGCTTCGTCCGGGGCGGGGTGCACGCGAGTTACGTGCACACGCACTGGGCGGCGGTGCCGGAGACGGCACGGCGGTTCGTCGGGCACTGCCGGCCGTGAGCCTGGTGGTGGGCGTGGGCGCCCGGCGGGGGGTGACCGCGCGGGAGGTGTGCGACCTGGTCGCGGCGGTCCTGCGGGAGGCGGGCCGGGGGCCGCAGGAGGTGGTGGCGCTGGCGACGGTGGGGGCGAAGGCCGGCGAGCCGGGCCTCGTGGAGGCCGCCTCCCTCCTGGGGGTCCCGCTGCGCGCCCACCCGGCGGACGTGCTGGCCCGGGTCGGAGTGCCCCATCCGTCGGGCGCGGCGCTGGCGGCGGCGGGCACGCCGTCGGTGGCGGAGGCCGCGGCCCTGGTGGAGGCGGCGCGGTGCGGGGTGTTCGGTGCGGCGGGGAGTGAACTCCTCGTGCCGAAGCGGAAGTCCGCCTCCGGCGCGGCGCGTGTGACCTGCGCGTTGGCGGTGGCGCGGGGGAACGGGCGGTTGCCCGCCGGAGGGCTGGGGTACACCCGTGGGGACGCGGTGTTCGAGTTACGGACGCGGCGTTGAACCGCTGATCCCCCGCGCCGGATCCCCGTCCGGCCACCGAGAGTCACCCGGCGGGCCGCCGACGCCGTCGGCCCGCCGCTACCCCCCACTGTCCCCCCACCCCGGCTGGCGGCCATGTATACCCACACAGACAGCGACAGACCGTTCCCCGGCCCCCGCGACGCGGACGCGTACGACCTGCGGCACCACGGTGACGCGGAGGTCCGGGACGAGAAGCTGACCGACCTCGCCGTCAACGTCCGTACGGACACCCCGCCCGCGTGGCTGCGGGAGCGGCTCGCGCAGTCCCTCTGGGGGCTGGCCGCCTACCCCGACGGGCGGGCGGCGCGCGCGGCGGTCGCCGAGCGGCACGGGCTGCCCGCGCGGCGGGTGCTGCTGACGGCGGGCGCGGCGGAGGCGTTCGTCCTGCTGGCGCGGGCGCTGCCGGTGCGGCGACCGGTCGTGGTGCACCCGCAGTTCACGGAGCCGGAGGCGGCGCTGCGGGACGCGGGGCACCAGGTGCGCCGGGTGCTGCTGCGCGAGGAGGACGGCTTCCGGCTGGACCCGGCGCGGGTGCCCGAGGACGCGGACCTGGTGGTGGTCGGCAACCCGACGAACCCGACGTCGGTCCTGCACCCGGCGGAGGCGGTCGCGGCGCTGGCGCGGCCGGGGCGGACCCTGGTAGTGGACGAGGCGTTCATGGACGCCGTTCCGGGTGAGCGGGAGGCGCTGGCCGGGCGGACGGACGTGCCGGGGCTGGTGGTGCTGCGGAGCCTCACGAAGACGTGGGGGCTCGCGGGCCTGCGGGTCGGGTACGTGCTGGCGGCGCCGGACACCGTGGCGGCGCTGGAGCGCGCGCAGCCGCTGTGGCCGGTGTCGACGCCCGCGTTGGTGGCGGCCGAGGCGTGCATGTCGCGGGAGGCGCTGGCGGAGGCGGAGGAGGCGGCGCGGCGGGTGGCCGTGGAGCGGGCGCACCTGCTGGCGGGGCTCGCGGAGTTCGACGAGGTGCGGGCCGTGGAGGCCGCGGAGGGACCGTTCGTCCTGATCCGGGTGGAGGGGGCGGACGTGGTGCGGGAGCGGCTGCGGGCGCTGGGGTTCGCGGCGCGGCGCGGTGACACGTTCCCGGGGCTGGGGCCGCAGTGGCTGCGGCTGGCGGTGCGGGACCGGGTGACGACGAATCGATTCCTCCAGGCCCTGGACCAGGCCCTGGTCATGGCGGGCTGCGGCCGGCCGGACCGGGCGTGACCACCGGTCCCGGCCGGGCCCTTCGCGGGCCGGCCGGGACCGGTGTGCGTCAGGCGCGGGCGCGGCGGGCGAACTTCAGGGCCGCGGCCCCCGCCACGAGGAGGACCGCCGCCCCTCCGGCGAGGTAGGGCGTGCGGGAGTCGCCGCCCGTCTCGGCCAGGTTCCCGTCGGTCGCCCGGGGCCCGGCCGCCCCGGCCGGGGAGGGGGCGGGGGCGGCCGTCGACGGGGCGGGCGCCGGGGACGTCGAGGACGGCCCGGGTGTGGCGCAGCCGGCTTCGGCGAGGGTGACCGTCCCCTCGACCTTGGCGACGTTCAGGTCCAGCGGGTTCACGGCGACCCGGAGGTCGAGGGCCGTCGCCGCGGCCGTGGTCGACGTGGTGGTGCGGTGTGACAGGTCCAGGACGACCTCGCCGACGCCCGGGACGCGGACCGTGCTGCGTCCGCCCGGGGTGAGCGTGACGCGCTTGCCGAGGACGGTCACGGTGCCGAGCAGGTTCGCCTCGGCGGTGGGCGGGGCGCCGGTCTCGCAGACGGCGCGGGCGGTCACCTGGTCGACCCGGACGACGGAGAGCAGGGGCAGGCCGGGCAGGTGCACCCGGGCGCGGACGAGCTTCACGGAGCCCTCCGCGCGCGCCGCGTCCGCGGTGGCCCTCGCCGATGCCGCGTCGGCGCGCAGGAGGGAAACGGGCCTGCCCCGGTCGACGCCGTCCAGCCGGACGGTGAGCGCGGTCCGGTCGGCCGCCGCCGGGGCCCGCACCTCGTTGAGGGCGGCGTCCACGGGGACGCGTACGCCGCCGTCGAGGAGCGAGACGTCCAGGTCGGTCCGCAGGACCGCGGCGTGGGCGGTCGGCGCTCCGGGGGCGGCGGGCGCGGCGGTCGCCGCCGGTGCCGCCGCGGCGGTCAGCGCCGCCAGGGCGGACGCCGCGACGGTGGTCGCCGCGGCGGCGGTGGCGCGGGTGCGGAAGGTGGTGCTGTTCACGGTGGTGGGACCCCCACGGGAGGACAGGGGCCGCCGAACGGCCGCACACAGGGACATGTGTGCGGTGGCGACCCGGGACACCGGAATCCTGGCGTACGGAGGGTGAACGCACCGGCACCCCCGGTGAGTTCACTCCAACGAGGGGTTTCCGGTCGCGCATTCGATTCGAACCGCGCCGGATTGCTTCTCCGCCAGCCGTGGCTTAAGTTAGGCCAGCCTTACCTAAAGAGATCAGGACAAGAGTGAGCATCGAGGTCTACCGGGACCCCTGGGGCATCCCGCATCTGCGCGCCGACGACCCGCGTGAACTCGCCCGCGCCCAGGGCCGCGTCACGGCCCGCGACCGGGCGTGGCAGTTGGAGGTCGAGCGGCACCGCGCCCAGGGCACGACGGCCGCGTTCCTCGGTCCGGACGCCGTCGAGTGGGACGTCTTCGCCCGCCGCGTCCGGCTCGCCGACACCGCCCGGCGCTGCTTCGACCGGCTGGACGCCCCGACCCGCGCCTGGGTCACGGCGTACACGGACGGGGTCAACGCGGGCCTCGGCGAAGGCGCCCGCCGCAGCCGCGAGTTCGCGGACACCGGACTCGAACCGGGCGTCTGGGAGCCCTGGGTGCCGCTGGGCGTCTGGCTGTCGACGCACGTCCTCTTCGCCGGGTTCCCCACCAAGCTGTGGCGCGAGCACGTCGCCCGCACCCTGGGCGACGACGCGGTCGAGCTGTTCGCGACGGACGGCCCCGGGACCTCCGGCAGCAACGGCTGGCTGGTCGACGCCGGCCGGACCGCCACCGGCGCCGCCCTGATCGCGGGCGACCCGCACCGGTTCATCGAGGCGCCCGGCGTCTACCAGCAGATCCGGCTCGCCTGCCCCGAGTACGACGTGGTCGGCCTGGCCGTGCCCGGCGTCCCCGGCCTCGCGCACTTCGGCCACACCGGCACGGTCGCCTGGGCCATCACCAACGCCATGGCCGACTACCAGGACCTCTACCGGGAACGGCTGCGGCGCCGCGCCGACGGCACCCCGGAGGCGCTCGGGCCGGACGGGTGGCGACCCGCCCGCGCCCACACCGAGACCGTCGAGGTGAAGGGCGCCGAGCCGGTCACCGTCGAGGTCGTCGAGACCGAGCGCGGCCCGGTCGTCGTCCCGGACGACGGCGAGGGCGGCGCGATCAGCCTGCGCCACCCGCCGCGCGTCACCGGCGAGCTGGGGTTCGCGGCGCTGCCCGCGCTGCTCGCCGCGCGGACGGCCGGCGACGTCGACCGGGCCTTCGACCGGTGGGTCGAGCCCGTGAACGTCGTGCAGGCCGCCGACACCGGGGGCGGCACGCTCCACCGGGTCGCCGGCCACGTCCCCGTACGGCCGCGGGAGAACATGCTGCGGGTCGTACCGGCGTGGGAGCCGGCGCACGAGTGGCGCGGACGCCACGAACCGCTGCCGCGCGCCCCCGTCGACGGCGTCGCGGTCATGGCGAACGCGCGCGGGCTCGCGGCGCCGCTGGGCGTCGAGTTCGCGCCGCCGCACCGGGCCGACCGCATCACCGGCCTCCTGGAGGCGTCACGGGAGTGGACGGCGCCCCGCATGGCGTCCGTGCACACCGACACCCACCTCGCCTCGGCGCGCCCGCTGCTGGCCCTCGCCGCCCGCCTGGACGGACTCTCCGCGGACGCGGCGGCCCTGCGCGACCGGCTGCTGCGCTGGAACCGGCGCATGGACGCCGACAGCGTGGACGCCGCGCTGTACGCCGCCGTGCGCGGCGGTGTCGTCCGCCGGCTCGCCGCGCACCCGGTGTTCGCGCCGCTGGCCGAACCCCCCGCGTACCCGGCGGTGTTCCGGCCGTGGCTGGCGCTCGTGCCGCGCGTCGCGTACGCGCTGGAGACGCTGCTGACGTCCGGCCCCGTGCCCCCCGCCGACCGGGAGGCCGCCGTGCGGGCCGCCCTGGAGGAGGTCGCCGCCGCGCCGCCGGACGAGCCGTGGGGCGCCACGCACCGGCTCGCCCCGTGGGCGGCGCTGCCGGACGGGGACGACGCGCGGTGGCCCGGACTGGACGGCGACCACGACTGCGTGCTGTCCACGTCGAGCGTGCCGGGCGTCACCGACCGCAGCGCGCGCGGCCCGGCCGCCCGCTACGTGTGGGACCTGGCCCGCCGCGAGGACAGCCTGTGGGTCGTGCCGTTCGGGGCGTCGGGCGTCCCCGGCGACCCGCACGAGGCGGACCAACTGCCGCTGTGGCTGCGCGGCGAACTCGCCCCCGTGATCACCGACTGGAACCGGCTCAGCAAGGAGCACCCCTCATGACCACCGGCACCGACCCGCGCCCCGCCGTGTACGAGCACGTCGTCGAGGGCTTCGGCACGATCCGCATCGTCCCCGTGGACCCGGACCGGGACGCGGCGCTGCTGCACTCCTGGGTGAGCGAGGACCGCGCCCGCTTCTGGGGCATGCGGGACGCGAGCCTCCAGGAGGTACGGGAGATCTACGCGCACCTGGACTCGCTCACCACCCACCACGCGTACCTGGTGCACCGCGACGACGTGCCGGTCGCGCTGTTCCAGACGTACGACCCGCAGGCCGACCGGGTCTCCGAGTGCTACGAGGTGCGGCCCGGCGACATCGGCGCCCACCTGCTGCTCGCCCCCACCGCCGCACCCGAGCGCGGCTTCTCCGCGCACCTGCTGGAGGCGCTCGTCGCGTACTGCCTGAGCACCCACGAGCGGATCGTGGTGGAGCCGGACGCGGCGAACGACAAGGCCGTCGCGCTGATGGTGCGCAACGGCTTCGAGCTCGGCCCCGAGGTGGTCCTCCCGGAGGTCGTGCTCCCGGAGGTCCACCTCGTGGAGAAGCGGGCGCGGCTGGCGTTCCTCAGCCGCTGAACCGCCGCGGACGCGCCGGGCCCGGCCGACCGGTGCCCCGGCGGGTCCGGCGAACCCGGCGGGCCCGACTGGCAGATGACCCGACGGCCCGGCAGCCCGGCGGCCCGGCGGGTACGGCAGGCCCGGCGGGCCCGGCTGCCTCAGACGACGACGCGGCCGTTGAGGACCACCCGCCGGGGCGCCGCCAGGACGCGGACGTCGGCGCGGGGGTCCTCGTCGTAGACGACCAGGTCCGCCGGGGCGCCCTCCTCCAGGGCCGGGCGCCCCAGCCAGGCGCGGGCGCCCCAGGTCGTCGCGGACAGCGCGTCCCGCGCGGGGATGCCGGCCCTCACCAGCTCGGCCACCTCGGACGCCACCAGCCCGTGCGCGAGGGAGCCGCCCGCGTCGGTGCCGACGAAGACCGGGATGCCGGCGTCGTACGCGGCGCGGACCGTGTCGTAACGGCGCTCGTGCAGCCGGCGCATGTGGTCCGCCCAGCGCGGGAACTTCGCCTCTCCCCCGGCGGCGAGGCGCGGGAACGTGGCGATGTTGACCAGCGTCGGCACGATGGCGACCCCGCGCTCCGCGAACAGCGGGATCGTGTCCTCGGTGAGGCCCGTGGCGTGCTCCACGCAGTCGATGCCCGCCTCGACCAGGTCGCGCAGGGACTCCTCGGCGAAGCAGTGGGCGGTGACGCGGGCACCGAGCCGGTGGGCCTCCGCGATGGCCGCCTCGACCTCGGCGCGCGGCCAGCAGGCAGTGAGGTCGCCCGCGTCGCGGTCGATCCAGTCGCCGACGAGCTTCACCCAGCCGTCGCCGCGCCGGGCCTCGCGCGCCACGTACGCGACGAGGTCGGCGGGCTCGATCTCGTGCGCGTAGTTGCGGAGGTAGCGGCGGGTGCGGGCGATGTGCCGGCCCGCGCGGATGATCTTCGGCAGGTCGTCGCGGTCGTCGATCCACCGGGTGTCGGCGGCGGACCCGGCGTCGCGCAGGAGGAGCGCGCCCGCGTCGCGGTCGGTCAGGGCCTGCTCCTCGCTGACCTCGGCGGGTACGGCGCCGTGCGCGTCGAGGCCGACGTGGCAGTGCGCGTCGACCAGGCCGGGCAGCGCCCAGCCGGTCACCGTGCGGACGTCGGCCGCGGGGCGGCCGGTGGGCCGGGCGTAGGTGACCCGGCCGTCCACGACCCACAGCTCGTCCCGGACGTCCTCCGGGCCGGCGAGCACCCGCCCCTTCACATGCAGTACCACCGCGCGATCGCTCATGTCCCGCACTGTACGAGGGGCTGGGTAGGCTCGGCGGGGCGCCCCGTACCCCTGACCGAACAGACGAGCGCACGAGACGTGAAGAGAGCAGCCGACGTGACCCACTCCCACCCCTTCCTGGACCTGTCCCCGCTGACCGCGGACCGCTTCGCCGCCATCGAGCGGCGCGTGGCCGCCCTCCTCGCCACCGAGCACGACGTGGTGATCACGCAGGGCGAGGCGCTGCTGCCGCTGGAGGGGTGCATCCGCGGCGGCGCGCGGCCCGGATCGACCGCCCTGAACGTCGTGACCGGCCCGTACGGGCAGACGTTCGGCGGCTGGCTGCGCGACTGCGGGGCGACGGTGGTCGACCTGGAGGTGCCCTTCCACACGGCGGTGACCGCCGAGGACGTGGAGCGGGCGCTGGCCGCGCACCCGGAGATCGACTTCGTGTCGCTGGTGCACGCGGAGGCGGCGACCGGCAACACCAACCCGGTCGCGGAGATCGGCGAGGTGGTCCGGGCGCACGGCGCGCTGTTCATGCTGGACGCGGTGGCGTCGGTGGGCGCGGAGCCGCTGCTGCCCGACGCGTGGGGCGTGGACCTGTGCGTGATCGGCGCGCAGAAGGCGCTGGGCGGCCCGGCCGGCGTCTCGGCGGTGTCGGTGAGCGACCGGGCGTGGGAGCGGTTCGCCGCCAACCCGCGGGCGCCGCGCCGCTCGTACCTGTCGCTCCTCGACTGGAAGGAGCGCTGGATCGACGGCGGGCGGAAGGCGCTGCTGCACGCCCCCGCGCAACTGGAGATGCTGGCGCTGGAGGCGTGCCTGGAGCGGATCGACGCGGAGGGCGGCCTGCCGGTGCTGACGGCCCGTCACGCGTCGGCCGCGGCGGCGACCCGGGCCGGGGCGGTGGCGCTGGGCGGGGGCCTGGAGCCGTACGTGTACGAGGCGGCGCAGGCCGCGCCGGTGGCGACGACGCTGCGCACCCCGGCCGGGGTGGACGCCGCCGAGCTGGTGGCGGGGGCGCTGGCCGTGGACCCGTCGGCGCCGCTGGCGGCGGGCGGCGGGGCGCTGGCCCGCGAGATGGTCCGCGTGAACCACTACGGCCCCGCCGCCACCCCGGAGGCGGTGCGGGCGAGCCTGACCGCCCTGGGCGCCGCCCTGGCGGGCCTGGGCCGCCCGGCGGACCCGGAGGCGGCGTGGGCGGCCGTCGCGGAGACCTGGCGCTAGGCGAGCGGTCGCCGGGGCCCGCGCACCGGTCCCGGCCACCCACCCGGAGGCAGGCGGACGCCGGAACCCGCTGCCCGGAGGCGGGCGGTCACCGGGCCGCGCGCCGGGTCCCGGACCCGGAGGCGGCCCCCGCCGTGCGCGGGGCCGGTACGGGCGGTGCGGCCCCGGGGCGGGCCGCCGGACCCGGGGGGTCGGCGGTGGCGGCGAGCGCCTCCAGCAGCGCCTGGACGGCCGGGGTGAGGCGGCCCGGCCGGACCGCCAGGGAGACGGGCACGCGGGGCGCCCTGAGCGGGCGGAAGGCCAGGCGGCGGTCGCGCGGGAGGGCGCCCGCCGGGTGCAGCACCGTCCAGGACGGTTCGGCGGCGGCGGCCAGGGCGTCGAGGGTCGCCTGGAGGGTGGTGAACGGCGGGCCCGGCGTCCAGTCGGGGAGGGCCGACGCGACCAGGTCGTGCAGCGCCGGGTTCGCCTCGCGCGGGGCCAGCCGCAGCGGCAGCCGCGCCAACTGGCCCGGGTGCGGCTCCTCCAGCGCGGCGAGCGGGTGCCCGGCCGGCAGGGCGGCCAGCAGCGGCTCGGTCCACACCGGGTGCAGGTCCACGCCCTCGGCGCGGCGCACCGTCCGTACGAGCGCCGCGTCGAACGTGCCGGAGCGGACGGCGGCGAGCCGTCCCTCCTGGGGCGCGCGTTCCAGCCGCACCCGCAGCCGGGGCCGCCGCTCGGCGAGGGCGCCCAGCGCGCGGTACACGCGGTCGGCGAAGGCCCGGCTGCTGCCGAGGCGGAGCAGCCCCTCGGTGCCGCCGACGATGCCCGCGGCGGTCTCCCGCACGCGCCCGGCGGCGGCGAGCGCGGCCCGCGCCTCGGGCAGCAGGCGCTCACCGGCGGCGGTGAGGCGCACGTGCCGGGACGGTGCCTCACGGTCGAACAGCCGCAGGCCCCACTCCCTTTCCAGGTCGTCGATCCGGCGGCCCACCTCCGCCTCGGCGGTCCCCAGCCGTTCGGCGGCGCGCCCGAGGCCGAGTTCCTCTGCCACGGCGACGAAGTACTCCAGCTGACGCAGTTCCACAGCCGCGCCCACCCGCCCCTCACTGTTCGCTGCCCCATCCGCCCGAACCGGTCGACGACCGGCCGGGAACGGCCTCTTCCCCCATGTGTACGGGTGATCGGCGGCGAAGCGCGAACACGACGCGCGCCGCGCCCGGGGAACCGGTCGCGCGGGGGGCGCGAGGGGCTCCTCGACGGGCACGAGCGCCACACCCCGCGCCCTGAGGCCGACTTCCGCCGCGGGTGCGTCTTCGACCCGCCCGTGACGGGCCGGGAGGACCACGACGAGAACGGTGCCCGTCCGGCGCCGGCCGGGGCCGAGGAGGGCCGACCGGTGGAGGACCCGTGTCCCCCGCGCGGCGCGACCGGGGCGGTCGCGCCCCGCCGCGACCCGGTCGTGCGGGGCCGCTCGACGCGGAGCCGGAGGCGTTCGACCGGGACGGCTTCCTCCCCGTCGGGGAGCTGCCGACGGGGAGGAGGTCGCGGTCTGCCGGGCGGAGCTGGAGCGGCTGGTCGCCGACCCGGCCGTACGGACCGGCGAGCGGTCGCTCGTCGGGCCGGGGTCGCACCGGACGTTCCCGGGGCACGGGACCTCACCCCGTGCGGTGCCCCGCCCCCGCCGGGGCCCGGACCCGCCGCCGCGGTGTGCGGCGGCGGGCCCTCGCCGTCGTCACACCGCGCAGGCACCGTCCGCGTCGCAGGCGGGCGCCGGGCCGGCGGTGGCCGCCGGCTGGAGGGCGCGGCCCTGCCACGCCTGCTCCAGCGCCTGCGTGAAGACCTCGGCGGGCTGGCCGCCGGAGACGCCGTACCGGCGGTCGAGGACGAAGAACGGCACACCGGTCGCGCCGAGTTCGGCGGCCTCGCGCTCGTCGGCGCGCACGTCGTCCGCGTACGCCGCCCCGTCGGCGAGCACGGCCCGCGCCTCGGCCTCGTCGAGTCCCGCCTCGACGGCGAGCCGGACGAGCACCTCGGGGTCGTACACGGACCGCTCCTCGGCGAAGTTGGCCCGGTAGGCCAGGTCGAGCAGGGCCTCCTGGCGGCCTCGGGCCTTGGCGAGGTGGAGGAGCCGGTGGACGTCGAAGGTGCTGCCGTGCAGGCGCCCCTCCACCCGGTACGCCAGCCCCTGCCCGTGCGCGACGGAGGCGACGTGCTCCTCCATGGCCCGCGCCTCCTCGGGGGTGCGGCCGTACTTGGCGGCCAGCATGTCGACGACGGGCGCGACGTCGCCCCTGGCGCGGCCCGGGTCGAGCTCGAAGGACCGGTACACCACCTCGACCCGGTCGCGGTGCGCGAACGCCGCGAGCCCCTCCTCGAAGCGGGCCTTCCCTATGTAGCACCAGGGGCAGGCGATGTCGCTCCAGATCTCGACGCGCATGGTGGGTCTCTCCAGGTCGTGGCGGCACGGTCGGCGGATCGATACGGAGAGCGCCTCCGCACCACCGCGTCCCAACACCGCCGCGCCCCGGCGCATTCCCGGACCCCGGCGGGCGCCAGGGCGGTCGGGGCGGGGCGGGTTCCCGGAGCGGGCACTCGCCCCGCCGTGGCCGCGGGCGACCGCGGTGCCCCCGGCGGGGCGCGGGCCGGCCGGGGCCGCCGCG